>NZ_JBFRTN010000074.1:0-89950 GCF_041474095.1 Vibrio sp. 10N.222.54.A3 | reverse complement strand
CTTTTCTCGACATGCTTTGCGTTAACCCACTCTCCGCTACCTTTTTTTGATACTGTCGATGGCGATATTGCCAACCTTGATCGCTATGTATAATTGGCTTTGAGTTGGGTTTAAGCTTTGATATGGCTTCCGTCAGCATATCCGTGACAAGCGGCAAGCAGGCATTTTTAGCCACTCTATAAGCAACCACTTCCTGAGTAAACAAGTCGACAACGGGAGACAAGTATACTTTCTGCTCTTTTACTTTGAACTCCGTGACATCAGTTACCCATTTTTCATCGGGTTGAGTCGCACTAAAATCTCTTTCAAGCACGTTAGGAGCTGCTGTTCCAGACTCTCCTCGATATGAACGATACTTTTTAATCCTGACCGTCGATTTAAGGTTGAGCTGAGCCATAAGCCTTTGAACCGTTTTGTGATTAAGCTCGAACCCCTGATTTTTTAGTTCCAAGTGAATTCGGCGGTAGCCGTATCGCCCCTTATGCTCATGATAAATTGACTTTATCAACCGCAGCTCACGTTCGTAGCTATTTGGGCGCTTGCTCGTTTGAGCCTGATAATAAAAGACACTTTTTGCCAGCTGTAGAGTGTGCAGTAAGTGCTTTAACGGGTATTTGCTTTTAAGAGTTAGAGCTATGACCGCTTTTTCTTTGTTCGACGGTTTTTTTCCTGCTCCAACTCTTCCAACTTTTTTAGAACGGCATTCTCGGTTCGTAAATAGACCAACTCCTCTTTTAGCTCCTCAAGTGTCATTTCATCATCAGGCTTAGTGGTACGTTGAGGTTGCTGTTTCATTGAGGGTCTTCCTTTCTGGCGCATTTTGAGCCCTTTGATACCGTGCTCATTAAATCGTTTGAGCCAGACAGAGAGTATCCCAGGGGATGAGAGGTTTAATACTGCGCTAGTGTGCGTGAGAGACCATTCATTCGTCCACATTAAATTCAATGCTTTTCGTTTTGTCTGCGCAGTAACCGCTTGGTTAGTTGGTAAAAATGAATCAGCACCATGGATGGCAAAGACTTGAGCCCAATACCGTATCTGTCTTGAAGAAATTGAATATTGTTTTGCTAAGTAGAGAGATGACGTGCCATCTAAGTATTGCCTAGCAATGATACATTTTAGCTCTCGGCTATATTTGGACATAAAAAGACCCCCAATAATTGGTGTCCAACTATTGGGGGTCAGTTCAATTGAGTTGGCTTTTTTCGTTTCTGAGCTTTATCTCTTACTAAACGTGTCTTCTAAAACAACCCTCAACTTCCTAAACACTAACCCGCTACTACAAATAACTAAGCGATCTAGCCCATTCAAACATCAGTGATCCCATACTTCTGCATGACGCTCACAAGCCAGATAAGCAGCGCAGCCTAAACAATGGGTCGATATATGTTCTTCGCATTCGTTCGCAATTATCTGTTTCTGCTGCAAAGTAACCTCAGGCTCCAATACGGGTTCAAAGAACTTTGTCATTACTCATTACATCCAAATAAAATCAGTTAGTTAGTCTCAGGTTAATCCAATCTTTAACTAAGATACATATCATTAGACGCAAAAAAGCCCCTGCTGATTTCTCAGCAGGGGCTTTCTATTATTTGGTGTTATTCCGAATAACTACATCCTATTGATGTTGAGTTAAATCCTGGAATTAACCTTGAATACCAACAATTAACCATGGTGCATTGTTAGTTGTTAGGTCACGCTCTAGATGCCAGATATCAGTGATATCTTCTTCAACGCCATCCGCTGTGTCACGGTAACGACCGCTAAACTGAAGGCTTAGCTGTGCTTTGCTACCATCGTGGTCTGCGCGAACGATTTCAGCATCAACGTACATTACGTCTGTGTGCTGATCACCTTCTAGCTTATTACGCTCAGCTTTTAGGTCTTCAAATAGGCTTGGAGATACGTATTCTTCAATCGTGTTTAGCTCATTGTGGTTCCATGCACCTTGCAGTGTACGGTAGTGCTCACGAGAACCGTTGATGAATGCCGCTTGATCAAAGCCCGGTGGGTAGTTATGTGGAACATCGCTTTGTGCACCAAAACCGAAGCCACCAGCAGTGCCTTGTGATTGAGGTTGTGCTTGCTCGAAGTTATGAACATTTGGTTGTTGCTTAGGTTGTTCAAACTTGTTCTGACCCATGCCGCCGAATGCTGGCTGTTGGCCACGTGCATTCTGCTGATTCATTGAGCCCTGCTTCGCACCCAACATTCCGCGTAGGAATTTAAACGCTAGGAAAGCAATCAGACCCATAATCAGAATATCCATGAACTGGATACCTTCAAATGCGCCACCAAAGAATGCAGCTAAAAGACCACCAGCAAGTAAACCACCTAGCAGACCGCCCATAAGGCCTTTCTTGCTAGAGTTAGCTGCTGTGTTCTTACCTGTTTGATCTTGACGGATCGAATTCGTGTTTTGTTGTTTTGGTGCTGGAGCCGTTTTAAAGCTTTTGCCAAATGACTTACCACCACCAAACTTTTTCGCTTCCGCGATTGGCGTCACCGCGACTGTTACCAACAGGATCGCGACTAGTGAGAAAAATCGTTTCATTATTATCCTTTATAGGTTTTTTATCTTTCGACACCTTAATCATACTCGTTAACAAAGAACAATGAAATATTCACGACGTTTACACATGTATCATAATATTGCGGCTATTAATTGATTACTAAACTAGTGAAGGGATTGACGGCACTCAAGGGCAGCATTAAAATATTGAACGATGTTCATTTAATAGAAAGTACCCATGGCAAGACGAAACGATCATACTCGCGAACAATTAGTGCAATTAACCTTAAAAACGGTAACCGACTTCTTAGAAGAGCACTCTTATCACGAGCTAAGTCTACGTAAAATCGCCAATATGATTGGTTATGTTCCAAGTACCTTGGTGAATGTATTCGGCAACTACAACCTATTGCTATTGCATGTTGTTGCTCAAACATTAGATGAACTGGCGTCAGAATCCGCTGCAGCTGTTGAACAATCGAGCAACCCTCAACAAGCTCTATTCAACCTTGCCTACTGCTACCACGATTTTGCACAGAGACACCCTCACCGTTGGCAACTTATCTTTGAGCACAACATGAACGGTGAAAACCTTCCTGAATGGCAATCGAACCGCATCGATAGAATGACAGGCATGCTAGAGCAGTTGCTAGTAGCGATTGCTCCTGAACATACGAAAAGCGAAGTCGTTAAAGCCAGCCGTGTATTATGGTCTGGAGTACACGGAATTACTCTACTTAGCGTTGATGATAAATTTTTCGCCTCTGAGCCTATTGATGGTAAAGAGCTGATCAATAACCTAGTCTCAAACTACTTAACCAACTGGTAATCATCCAAGGAAAGACAATGAACAACAGCAGCCAATCTTCGCTGTTAACGCAAAAAAGGTTCCTACCCTACTTTATTACCCAATTTCTAGGAGCCTTTAACGACAACATATTCAAAAATGTCCTGTTACTGTTTGTTGCTTTCGCAAGCGTAGACACGCTGCCTATTTCCACCAATCTATTCATTAATTTGGCCGCTGGCCTTTTTATTTTACCCTTCTTCCTATTCTCTGCTTTAGCCGGTGTACTGGCTGACAAATACGAAAAATCGTGGTTTATCCGTAAAGTTAAGCTCCTCGAAGTAGTGATCATGTCACTGGGTGCGGTCGGTTTTATCTACGAAAGCTACGGAATATTACTTCTGCTCCTGTTCCTTATGGGAACGCAGAGTGCTTTCTTTGGTCCGGTGAAGTATGCCCTGCTTCCACAGCAGTTAGAAACAAAAGAACTGGTATCTGGTAACGCTCTCGTCGAGACAGGTACATTCTTAGCGATCCTGATTGGTACTCTAGGCGCAGGCATCATTGCATCTGAAGAAGGCGCGAAGCTCATTGCTGCGGTGTGTATTGTTTCGTTCGCCGTGCTTGGCTATGTATCAAGCTGCTTTATCCCACAAGCGCCAAGTAATGCACCAGACCTTAAAGTAAAGTGTCAACCTGTAAAACTGACCCGCGCGACACTGGCGATTGCAAAAAAAGACCGCCCGACCTTTCAAGCACTGATGTCTATCAGCTGGTTCTGGTTCCTTGGTGCGGCTTACCTAACTCAGTTTCCCAACTTCACTAAACTGCATCTAAACGGCACTGAAAGCTCCGTCGCCTTTTTACTGGCACTATTCTCGGTAGGCATTGCAATCGGCTCTTTAGCTTGCGATAAGTTATCTAATCACCGAATTGAAATCGGCATCGTGCCAATGGGCAGCTTAGGTATCTCGATCTTCGGTCTTCTGATGGCGATATCCATCCCGGAGTCTTTGCCTGACTTTAGTTCTTTCCATCAATTCGTAACCTACTCAGAGCTGTGGCCACTGTTTGCTTACCTTCTGCTTCTGGGTATCTCTGGCGGTGTCTTTATTGTTCCTCTGTATTCACTGATGCAGTTACGTGCCAAGCCCGACGAGCGTGCCCAAGTGATTGCCGGGCTCAATATCTACAACTCACTGTTCATGGTGGGAAGTGCGGTATTAGGTATTGTTTGCCTTAGTGTTCTAGATCTTTCAATTCCGCAGCTGTTTATCTTGCTCGCAGTGGGCAACACTTTGGTGATGCTGTACCTGTTTTATCAGGTGCCTATCTACGCTTTCCGCTTCTTTACGTGGGTGGTCACTCACACCATGTACAGAGTTAAACATAAGAACTTACATCACCTGCCAGAAAAGGGCGGTGCGTTGATTGTCTGCAACCATGTGAGTTATATGGATGCACTGCTGCTGAGTGCGGTTTGCCCTCGCTTGATCCGTTTTGTGATGGAAGAGGATTACACCAAGTTGCCGCCAATTCGACGCTTCTTGAAAAGAGCTGGGGTGATTCCAATCTCCGCGACCAACCGCAACTCGATTCGAAACGCTTTCAAAGAAGTAGAGCGTGCCCTGCATGAAGGTCACATCGTGTGTATTTTCCCAGAAGGAAAGCTCACCTCTGATGGCGAAATGGCTGAGTTCATGCGTGGTATGGAGCTGATCATCAAACGTTCCCCTGTCCCAGTGATTCCTATGGCTCTTAAAGGATTATGGGGTAGCTACTTTAGTCGTTACAAAGGCCGTGCCTGCAAAGGGTTACCCACTCGCTTCTGGACTAAGCTAGAGATAGAAGCTGGCGAGCCGATTTCACCTAAACAAGCCTCTTGTGAAACGCTTCGACAGTCAGTCTCTGACCTTCGCGGATCATTACGCTAGTTAACCAGCCCTTTATTCATATCAGTTGAACAAGCGTTAAGTTTTCCTTAACGTTTGTTCAATTCATTTAGACTTACTTATCATTTTATTGAACGTATAGTGGTCTCATCACAATAACGCCACAACAAAACAAGACTCTAAATACAATGAACCTAAAAAAGTCCGTTCCATTTTATCTTGCTGCACTGTTTTGCTTAACGCCTTGGGTTAGCTCACCGACAGCCCTGGTTATCGGTTTCCTGCTTGCTAGTTTAGGATTAGTCCCTGAACACTTGGAAGTCGGCAAGCTTACCAAAAAGCTACTGGCCTACTCTATTGTTGGCTTGGGTTTTGGTATTCAGTTTGAAAAAGCATTAGCAGTAACAGGCGATGGTATTGGGCTCATTGTAACGACGATTATCGGTACATTAGTCATTGGTTGGTTCTTGGCGAAACAAATGGGGCTAGACCGCACTACGGGCTATCTTATATCTTCTGGTACCGCGATTTGTGGTGGTAGCGCGATAGCAGCAGTGGCACCCGCGATCAAAGCAGACGATGAACAGATTGGCTTGGCATTAGCCACCGTATTCGTGTTGAACTCGGTTGCTCTATTCTTATTCCCGATGATTGGTCACGCGCTTGAGCTCAGCCAACAAACATTTGGTACTTGGGCAGCGATAGCGATTCACGATACGTCTTCTGTAGTAGGTGCAGCTTCAGCGTATGGCGAAGAAGCACTGACGACAGCGACAACATTGAAGCTCGCTCGCGCACTTTGGATCATCCCAATCGCTTTAATTAGTGCGATGATCTTCAAGAACGATCAAAAGAAGATTACGGTTCCCTACTTCATTTTCTTCTATTGCGCCGCTATCGCGGTGAGTGACTTACTGCCACAATTTGAGATGGTCTATCAAGGAATCTTTGATGTGTCTAAGCGAGCACTGGTCGTGTGTTTGTTCTTAATTGGCTGTGGTATTTCAGTTGAGAAGTTAAAAGCGGCAGGGCCGAAACCACTGATGTTTGGTATTACAATGTGGGTCATGATCTCAACGGGTTCATTGGCGTGGTTAACTCTCGCTTAGCCCGCATAGAAACGCTTTAGATGATTGTCTGGTTACCTAGACACTCGGGTTAGCGAGCAGAAAAACAAAAAGGCAAAGCTCCAATGGGCTTTGCCTTTATCGTTTGTGGTAAGGGTATTCTTTGTTGTAACAATCACGAATCAAACAGGGGCTTATCACTCTTCTTGCTCTCTCTTTTCATTAAAACAAGTACCACAACCAACACAAATGCGGTGAGCTCAGCCAACGAACGAGTCAACCCTGACGAGATGATTGCTTGGCCTATCTGCAGTAAAACCGCAATGGTGAGGGCAATTTTCATAATAAGACCTTATTCTATAATCCGTTATTTATATGGCTTATTATGATGGATGGTTATAAAGATAATAAATTCTGTTTTGAACTATCTAATTGCTAAATTAACTAACCTAGCGCAACTGCCCTTCTAACCACTTAATAAAGGTTCTTACCTTAGGGCGTTTTTCCGTGCCTAGCGGGCAGATTAAGTCATACCCTTGGTCTGTATCCATGCTCGGATAAGGTGTTATCAGCTCACCAGTCTGAACATACTGCTTAACAAAATGATAGCGCCCCATCGCGACACCGATATTGCTGAGGGCACTTCTTACGCCCATATCCCGGTGGCTCACACAGTAAAATTGCTCAAACAAGTTCACATCTAAGCCGTGGTGTTTAATCCAACGCTGCCATACATCTGACCCTAGTGCATGAATGAAATTAATCCGGTGCAGCGATTCTAAGCCATCATCAAAGATGTCGTGTTCAGCCGCGTAACTCGGTGTACATACCGGAATATACTTTTCACCAAACAGGCGCTGTCGATGCATGTCTTTGAGATTTTCAGCACCATAGTAAATAGCGACATCGAGATGATTTTGATGAAAATCCTGCTCTTCTTGCGAGAAAATATTGAGATTAAACTTTGGGTATCGCTGTTTAAAATCAGCCAACCTCGGCAGTAACCAACTGTTGGCAAATGCAGGACTGGTACCGATATTGATCTGTCCATACAAGTCTGTGTTGGTAATGTCTTCGATCTCACCAAAAATAGAGCTTAACGACTTGGATAACGTTCGTTGAAAGCGCTGACCTTCTTCCGTTAGTTCCAATTTACGAGTCCCTCGCACAAACAAGTTAAATCCGAGTTCACCTTCTAACACTTTGATTCGATGGCTAACGGCTCCCTGAGTCAAATGCAACTTTCTAGCCGCTAGCGTAAAGCTCATTTTCTCTGCAGCAACATTAAAAGTATGAAGATTTCTAAGTAAAGATTGATGGTTAGCCATACGAACTCATGCATTAAAAATTTTAATTCATACTACTACCCGTTTCGTTTGTTTGCATCAAGAAATAAGTTTTTAATAACCGCAGTTACTTAAAATCCTGCCTCGATCAATATTTGACTCCATACGTTGACGAGCAGAAACATTAAAAAAATTAATTACAAACTTAGGGGCACATATGAATATACTCGGGTATATGCAAAAAGTAGGTAAGGCATTGATGGTTCCCGTAGCCACACTGCCAGCTGCAGCAATCCTTATGGGGATCGGCTATTGGTTGGATCCTGTTGGTTGGGGTTCTGAAAGTATCTTAGCCGCATTCTTGATCAAATCTGGTGGCGCGATCATCGACAACATGGCGGTTCTATTCGCGGTGGGTGTCGCATTTGGTTTGAGCCGTGATAAGAATGGTTCTGCGGCACTGTCTGGCTTTGTGATGTTCCTCGTCGTCACCACGCTACTTGCTCCGGGCTCTGTTGCTCAGTTAATGGATGTTGAACTCAGTGAAGTGCCTGCGGCATTTGGCAAAATCAGCAACCAATTCGTAGGTATCATTGTGGGTATCATCTCTGCTGAGATCTACAACCGCTACTCAACGGTTGAACTTCCTCAAGCTCTAGCGTTCTTCAGCGGTAAGCGTTTGGTTCCTATCCTGACCTCAATCGCAGGTATGGCTCTCTCTTTTGCTCTACTTTACATCTGGCCAGCTGTTTACGACGCTCTGATCGTTCTGGGTATTAAACTAGAAAGCATGGGTGCGGTGGGTGCTGGTCTGTTTGGTTTCTTCAACCGTTTGTTCCTATCAGTAGGTATGCACCACGCTCTTTACCCTGTGTTCTGGTTCGACGTTGTTGGTATTAACGACATTCCAAACTTCTTAGGCGGCGCGCAATCTATCGCTAACGGTACGGGTATTCCAGGTAAAACTGGCATGTACCAAGCGGGCTTCTTCCCTATCATGATGTTTGGCCTACCAGCAGCAGCATTGGCGATGTATCACTGTTCTGATGCGAAAAACAAAAACCAAGTATTCGCAATCATGCTTGCGGCAGCTATGGCTTCATTCTTCACGGGTATCACAGAGCCACTAGAATTCAGCTTCATGTTCCTAGCACCCGTGTTGTTCCTACTGCACGCAGTATTAACAGGCCTATCGCTTTACATTGCAGCAAGCATGGAATGGATGGCAGGCTTCGGCTTCTCTGCTGGTTTCGTTGACCTAGTACTATCAAGCCAAAACCCACTCGCGGTTAACTGGTACATGCTACTGGTTCAAGGTGTGGTGTTCTTCGCGCTTTACTACGGTATTTTCCGCTTCGCTATCATCAAGTTCAACCTACGTACTCCAGGTCGTGGTGAAGAGATGGAAGCAGAAAAAGAAACTGAAACGCCAGAAGCATTGGCTAACCTAACCAACAGCTACATTGAAGCGGTTGGCGGTGCAGACAACATTCTAGAAGTCGATAACTGTATTACTCGTCTACGCTTAACTGTGAAAGACTCAGGTGCAGCAGACAGCGAGAAACTGAAGAAACTCGGTGCGGCAGGTGTGGTACCGGTTGGGAAAGGTGGTCTACAAGTTATCATTGGTCTAGGTAAGGTAGATAAAGTCGCTGAACAAATGAAGAAGGCACTCGCTTAACGCCAAATCTTGAATGACACGATAAATAATTAGAATTTGTGACGGCTTCACCACCGTCACAACCCCCTGAAGCGCAATTACGACTAGTCACCGTGTATTGCGCTTCATTTTATTGCTCTTCGCTCTATTTAGAACGGGTCTGCTGTAACCACTGCGCCAATCCAGCGCGCGAAACCTTAATACCATGTTGTTCCTGCTGAGGCATTCGATAATACTCAATAGGAAATTTGAACCGTTCAAGACGACCAGTTAACTGCTCGATAAACCACTCTTTGGTTGGCAACTCAGCACAATCGACAATCGCTGCAGGTCGAAATCCGAACTCATCATCTTCAATGGGAACAATAAAAGCCTGATTAACCTCAGACAATTGATTGAGTACTCGCTCAATTTCTTCGCAATGAATGTTCTCACCACCAGAAATAAACTGGTTGTCGGCACGGCCAATAATCGACACTTGTTCGCCAAGCCACTCACCAAGATCTTTGCTATCAAACCAACCGCTCTTATCAACTAATGGCGTTAAGTTACCTTGATAGTAATACCCGGACGCGAGCGTCTCGCCACCAATAAAGATACGTTGTTCTTCAATTTTTAGCTGGCGATGGTTAAGGACAAAACCGGCGGTGCTGCCGGCATCAACGGGCTTCGCGGTCACGGTTGAAGCCGCTTCAGTCATGCCGTATCCAAGCCATGTTTCGATGCCCATTTGTTGAGCTTCGAGCCCAAGTGCTTCTGGTATATGACTACCACCCAAAAGTACATGCGTTAAAGTAAGTGCTTGCTTACTCTTTAACAATCGATGTAGTTGAGTAGCGACCAATGAAGCATGACTGCATTCTTCTATATCGGTTTCAAGCTGACCTGTGCCTATTTTGATGCAACCACCAGCCGCCAACCAACGATGAACTATCGCCAGCCCCGACACATGGTACATAGGTAAACTCAGTAACCACGTGTCACCTTGTTGATAACGAAACACCTCAAGCAGCCCTGACGCAGAGCATAGGTGCTGCTCAAGTGTATGAGCGACCGCTTTTGGGTTTCCGGTAGAACCTGAAGTGAATACGATGCTCGCTAGATTTTGCGGATTGAAATTGGATTCTTGAGGTGTCGTTATCTGCTCATCATCACCATCAAACTTCAGTTCACTTAGGCAAGGCAAGGTCACCAACTGAGTATTCAAATCGGCAGTCTCTGATTGCTCTATTCCGCTATTGCCCAAGAGCCAAAGGTAGCTCTGTTGATCTGCTTGATATAAGGAATCGAGCTTTTGCTTCAGGCGTAAACTAGGCTGAGGCATCGTAAACGCACAAACCACACCCAAATTGAGTGCGGCAAGATAAACAGGGATCACTTCAGCTTGATTCTTACCAACAATCGTCAGTACATCACCTTCAGATAGGCCTTGATGAGATAGCTGTTGTTGGTACTCACTAACCAACACAAACACTTGCTGCCAAGTATAAGTGCGGTGAGTGGTCACTAACGCTGGTTGAAGTGGGTTTTGCTGCGCCCACTTTACCCAGAGCGGGGGATGATTAGATTGTGGGCGCATCATATGATAACCAAAAATAGATTAAGAACTTGTTAAGCTAACTAAATAGCCATTCAAATAGCTCGGTCTAAGAAGACCAAATCAATTGTTGCTTTTCAAGCGTAGAGACAGGCAACTGACAGCCCGGCCAAGAAACCTCTAGCTGCTGCTTGAACAAGCCAATCGTATCCAACCCCGGCACTTCATTTGGCAAATATTGCTGCGCCAGACGAGCAATCTGAGTTAAGCCAAGGCTCGACTCAATGCTTGAGCTCAATACAGGTTTCATTCCAAGCTTCTGTGCTCGCTCAATGATTGCCACGCAACGCTCGACAGAACCAATAAGAGTTGGCTTGATCACGACTGCTTTAACACCAGTAAGGTCGCTAAGATCAAATTCCGGGCTGCGCACCGCTTCTTGCAGTGTCTCGTCCCACGCAATCGCCACACCATGGTCAATGGCAAAGGCCAAACTGTCTTCTGGCTTTTGGCAAGGCTCTTCGATAAAGCTTATACGCTGGCGCATTGACGGCGAAATGTATTTAATGAATTGCTTCGCTTTCTCTGGCTTCCACGCACGGTTGGCATCAAGTCTTAGAGTCAAATCAGGGATCGACTCAAGGAATAAGCTAACCAACATGCCATCGCGAATCGCTTCGTAGAGGCCGACTTTCACTTTCGCGACCTTCTCGCCTACCATCTCATTCAATACAGGAATCAGTTCATCTGGATCGCCTGTACACAAAGGCGCCGCTTGGTAGTTACCTTGAGCGTTAAGATCGCCTCGCAATTCCATCATCGCCATTGAAAAGCCAAACGCGACAGAAGGATACAGCTCGTCGAAAGGCGTTTGAGGCTTATTGTGGCTCCAAAGCTCTAATTCGTGTTGAAGCTGAATGCCAGCTTGTTCGGCATCTTCTTGGCTAAAACCGGGCAAAGGCGCAACTTCGCCAAAACCAGTTTTACCATCACACTCAAGTTGGATGATATAGCCAACACGTTCGTTCAACTTATTGTCACGAAGAACCACACCACTATCCATAGGTAATTGATAACGGTAAAGTTTAGCGTGACGCTGAGAATTCACTGAGTTCATAAAGTTTCCTAAAAAACGGGGAACATCAAAACAAAACGAGCCGCTATTAGCGACTCATTTTGAAGAGGAGAAAGACTATGGATTACGCGGGAACTTGTCGAAGTCCGGTCGACGTTTCTCGTTGAATGCGTTGCGGCCTTCTTGGCCTTCCTCTGTCATGTAGAACATCATGGTTGCGTTACCAGCCAACTCTTGTAAGCCTGCTTGACCATCACAGTCAGCGTTCAGTGCCGCTTTCAAGCAACGCAGTGCCATTGGGCTGTGTTGAAGCACTTCACGACACCAACGAACTGTCTCTTTTTCTAGGTCAGCAACAGGAACAACGGTGTTTACAAGGCCCATGTCCAGTGCTTCTTGTGCATCGTAGAAGCGGCACAAGAACCAGATTTCACGTGCTTTCTTTTGACCAACGATACGAGCCATGTAAGAAGCACCCCAACCGCCATCGAAAGAACCCACTTTAGGACCCGTCTGACCGAACTGCGCGTTTTCAGCTGCAATAGTAAGGTCTGCCATCATGTGAAGTACATGACCGCCACCGACTGCCCAACCCGATACCGCTGCGATAACTGGTTTTGGACAAGTACGAATTTGACGTTGGAAATCAAGTACATTCAAGTGGTGCGTACCTGAGTCATCTTGGTAACCGCCGTAGTCACCACGGATACTTTGGTCACCACCAGAACAGAACGCCTTCTCACCAAGACCAGTCAAAATGATTACGCCAACTTTCTCGTCATAACGAGCATCAGCCAGTGCATTGATCATCTCTTTTACGGTTTGTGGACGGAACGCATTGTGCACTTGAGGGCGAGCAATCGTGATTTTCGCAATACCGTCATCAGACTTGTGGTATTGAATATCTTCATATTGACTGCTTTCATCGCGCCAGTTAACGGCTGCGTAAAGTTCTTCTTCTGTGATGCCTACTGTTTTAGCCATGATGATTCCCATTGTTCTATTAGAGAGCGCGACTAGCGTAGAGTCGCGACGGTGTTGCTCTGCTTTCTATAGCGCTTGATACGAGAGGTTCGCTCAGTCAGTTCATCAACGACTGGCGATACATTGGATGATCAGATTTGAAAACATCTCTGGTTGCTCAAAATGAACATTATGACCCGCGTAATCCACCTGACTATATTCAAAGCCACTATTCTCAGCTAGCTCCATGAATTTACGATCTTTTTCTCCACATACATAATGCAATAAATGCTCATGAGATTTCAATGTGGCACGTAAATCCGGTTGCTTAGCTAACGAAGTAGATAACAACATATTTGCTACGGATACTCCAAGGTTACCACTACGCTTTATGACCAAAGTTTGTCTTTGCTCATGATTTAGTGAAGAAAAGACGCTTTGTTGATACCAATCGTCTAAAACATCTTCAATCGACTGCTGTGCAAAGCGAACAGCCCATTGCGTATCGTGTACTAACCTTTGTGCTCTTTCTTCATCACATTCCAAGCCAAAGTTGCCACCTTCAATGATGACTTTCTCTAGGTTGAGTGCCTCAAAGCAAGGGCTTGTCACCCCATACATAGCGAGCCTTCCGCCCATAGAATACCCAATCACCACGATAGGATAATCGGCAGGAAGATCGTTGAGAGCCAGTTGGGATGTGATGCACTGAACTATCTTGGTACAGCAATGATCAAAGCCTACAGGGTCGATAAACCGGCTTTGTCCGTGTCCGGGCAAATCTATGCAAAGACGAGGAAAGTCTTCGAGGAAGGGGTGGCATGCACTCCAATCATCCCCGCTTCCGAGTAAACCATGTAAGAAAACAAGCAAAGGTTTGTCAGAAGAATCTTGTACAGCTGGGTAATAATCGGAGTAAAGCATGTAAAGTCCTTAGGCTAATGCCTCGGTGAGCATTGAACTGAATTGTTTCAGCAAAGTAGACGCCTGTTCGGGAGGCGTCTTAACTTCAACGAGCAAGGTACCCTGACCCTGTTCGAAATGTTGTTCGATAATGTTTTGATAGCAATTCAAAGTTTCTGGCGCCGCATAACCAAGCTGGAATTGCGCAGCAGCGTGTTCAAAACTGAAACCATGAGGCATTTGATAAAGTGACTGTTTTTGCTGCTCTGGTACCGGCAACAAGTCAAAGATCGCACCACCGTCATTGTTGGTCACAACAATAACCATCGGCGTTAAATTATGAGTCAGCAGAGCCAGTGAATTGAGGTCGTACAACAAAGAGGTATCACCAATCAACATCAACAAAGGATTCTGGTTGGCTTTCACCACGCCCGCAGCCGTCGCCACCAAGCCATCAATGCCCGATGCACCACGGTTACTGTAAACTTGATTCGCAGATATTGATGACAGCATATCCACCAGCCTTACCATCAAGCTATTTCCCACAAATAGCTCTCTACCTTTAAGTCTAGACGACAAGTCAACGGCAACACTGAGTTCCGTCAATTGGTCATTGTTGGATATTTGCGCGAGGGCGAGTTGCTGAACAGTATTTGCGACCTCGATTAAAGGAGCCGCCCAACCTGCATGCTGGCCTAACAAGATGGGTAAATGCTGCTCTGACACCCATGACTCGATATCAGCAACGATATGGGTTTGAGGCAGATGATCTTGGTTGATTCGGTGCGTATCTGGTGACACGACAATATATTGTGATGAGCAGAATGATGATGCTTGCGACTTTATCCAATGATTAAGGCGCTTAGAAACAATGCGCTCACCGAACTGAAGGATAAAATCACATTGGTTAAGTTGTTCTTTCGGTACGTCACTCTGCATCCACAGATCATAATGTTTCCAATCACTTGTGACACCTGATTGAGGGTCACAAAAAACTGGCCAGCCTAATGCAGTGGCAAACTGCTGAGCTTTTGTCGCTTGTTCAATATCGAGGGAACCGAGAATAACCACACCCTTACGTCCAAGATACTCACCTGGAGCAATCGGTTGTGTGTTCACTTGATTAGGTAAAAACGTTTGGCTGTAACAACCTCCTCCCGATTTCCACCCAGCGACACTGGATGTGTATTCCGCATACATTTCCGCGCTATTCGCAGAATATAGAGGTTCTGGGAACGGACAGTTGATATGAACCGCACCACTAACATTGCGTTGTTTCACTAGGGCGTGATCAACCGATGTCAGTAACCAATTCAGAGAAACTTGTGTACTAGGGCTTGGTAAGTTTAAAGCACTTTCAACATGGGAAGAAAAGATACCCTGTTGCTGAATCGCTTGATTGGCACCACAGTCGACCAAGTCGATGGGTCTATCAGAGGTCAGCAAGATCAGCTTCTCTCGTGTCAGCCCAGATTCAGCCGTCGCAGGAAGAAGGTTAGCGACAGCAGTACCAGAGGTAACAATCACGGCAACTGGCTTATCACTGGCTTTAGCTAAACCTAAAGCTAAGAATCCAAGACCACGCTCATCAAAGTGCGTATGTAAGGTTAACTTGGGATTAGCTTCCGCTTCGAGAGTTAATGGTGTTGAGCGTGAGCCCGGTGCGACACAAACATGTTCAACACCGTTGCGTGCTAGCTCTTCAAGTAATGTGTGACTCCAAACTCTATTTAATACGGCTTGGTCGTGATTCATGACGCCACACCCAACGGCGGGTGATCCGAAATCAAGCTGAGTAAAGTCGACATCTTCTTGTTCAATTCTTGCCATTCATGCTCGGCAACCGATCCCGGCACGATCCCTGCGCCAGCAAACAGCTGTACTTGATCGTTTACAACTAGCGCACTTCGAATCGCGACACAAAACTCCGCTCTCTGATGACTGATATAGCCAACAGAACCTGCATACCAGCCTCGCGCAAACGGTTCGTGTTCAAGAATGAAATCCATGGCCTCTTTACGCGGTAAACCCGCCACCGCAGCAGTCGGCTGCAATGCAGCAAGCAACTGTACACCGTTAACGCCATTATTAAGCTGAGCGTGGATATTACGCTTAAGATGCTGCACCTTACGCAAGCGCACAAGACGCGTATCCTTTTCAACATGGACCGTTTGAGAATGAGGAGTGAGGCGCTCAATGATGTCATCGACCACATACTGGTTCTCATTGAGGTTTTTACTGTCTTGAGAAAGCCAGTTCGCTAACTCCATATCTTCTGTCGCGTTTTCTCCGCGACCAATGGTTCCCGCTAGAGCTTCAGTATCAAGCTCTGTCCCATATCGGCTATACAAACGCTCTGGCGTTGAGCCAATAAAGCTGTGTTTAGAATCCAATACCAACATAAAGTGAAAGCTGTGATGGTTTTGCAGATAGCTTGCCTTGAGTAATTGAGCCGCGCAGATTGGCGCATCAAGCTGCAGTGTGGTTTTACGCGCTAAAACCACTTTCTTGTACTCTTCGTCGCTAATGCCCTGAAGCACTTTATCGACCAAATTACCCCACTGTTCTCGTTCTGGAACGTGGTTAATCTGTTCAATGTGCGCCGACAAAGGTGCCAATATCGCCGCTTCTACAGAAAGCTTATTCAAAGCATTAATGGAGGCAACGCGATCAGGAGACAAGTTAACCGCTAGCGACCAAGTGTCGTCAAAGCGGATTAATTCAACCTGAGGAAGGAAGAAAAACGATTCCATGCAACGACGGTTCTTTGCGGTATGCCCATCAAATGAACGTCCCCCCCAGATTCGTTGGTCTTCACCAAGAATTGCGTACGCGGGAGCGGGATCAGAAAAAGTGTGCAGTTGACCGAGCGCGACGACCTCTTCACGAGTGTCACGTGACTGCCAGTAGAACTTTGGAAAGAGCGGTTGAGCATGAAGCCATTCTATAAATGCAAACGATGGTTTTTGCGTTAGAACTTCAACACAACGAACTTCACTTGCTTGGGCATTTTGTACTCGCTCAATCAAAGCGGAGATAGTTTGCTGGAAATGTGACAAATCGACCTCGTTCACATCTAAATTATTATTATATTAGTTTGATACTTTATGGGCAGTACCCACTTAGATCAAGAATGTACTATATCTTTTCAACATTCCTGTGATTTTAAGCGATCCCGCCCCTTTATTCATCTTAGCCAATAACCAAGAAAGCGATTAATTAAAATTTAGAAAAGAGTGACAACAAAAAGGCTAAACGTGATACTGAAATGCGACATTCATCAGATTTTTATTCTATCAAACGCCATTTTGCGGTACTTTAATAAAGTATTTAAATTAATTTCAGGAAATCGGCAATGCAAAATATCGGGATGTCGTCAAAACTCAACAGCGTATGCTACGAAATCAGGGGGCCTGTACTCAAACATGCTAAGCGCATGGAAGAAGAAGGGCATAAAATACTGAAGCTTAATATTGGTAACCCCGCCCCATTTGGTTTTGACGCCCCTGATGAAATCCTTGTTGACGTAATCCGTAACCTACCGACATCTCAAGGTTACTGCGACTCAAAAGGCATCTATTCAGCCCGCAAAGCGGTTGTTCAGCACTACCAGAAAAAAGGCCTACGTAACCTTGATGTAGAAGACGTTTACATTGGTAACGGCGCATCAGAGCTTATCGTTATGTCTATGCAAGCGCTACTGGATAATGGTGATGAAATCTTAGTTCCCGCTCCGGATTACCCACTATGGACAGCGTCTGTTGCGCTTTCTGGTGGTACACCGGTTCACTACATGTGTGATGAAGATGCTGATTGGTATCCAGATTTAGACGACATGCGCGCGAAGATCTCACCAAAGACGCGCGGCATCGTTCTTATCAACCCGAACAACCCAACAGGCGCGGTATACAGCCGTGATTTCCTATTACAAGTGGTTGAGATTGCTCGTGAGCACGGTTTGATCATCTTCGCCGATGAAATCTACGACAAAGTACTTTACGACGGTGCGGTACACACTTCAGTGGCAACGCTTGCTGAAGACGTATTAATGGTCACGTTCAACGGCCTATCTAAAGCTTACCGTGTATGTGGTTTCCGTGGTGGTTGGATGTTCTTAACAGGCCCTAAACACCTAGCGAAAGGCTATGTAGAAGGGCTAGAAATGCTGGCCTCAATGCGTTTGTGTGCCAACGTTCCGATGCAACACGCTATCCAAACCGCACTCGGTGGCTATCAGAGTATCAATGAGCTGATTCTTCCAGGCGGTCGACTGCTTGAACAGCGTGACCGTGCATGGGAACTGATCAACAAGATCCCTGGCGTTTCTTGTGTGAAACCGAAAGGTGCAATGTACCTGTTCCCTAAAATCGACACCAACATGTACAACATCAAAGACGATCAGAAGTTTGTACTCGACTTCCTTAAGCAAGAGAAGGTGCTATTGGTTCAAGGTACGGGCTTCAATTGGCCGAAACCGGATCACTTCCGTATCGTGACTCTGCCGCACATCGAAGATCTAGAAATCGCAATTGGTCGTTTAGAGCGCTTCTTACAGACTTACAGCCAAGACGACCTCATCGAAGGTTAATGAGCACAAAGAAAGATGGCTACAATTTGCTGTTTTAAAAGACTTTAACTTGTATTCATTCACTTCTATGCTTAAAAGGCTCCTGTTTAGGAGCCTTTTTTGTATCCGCTGTCTCGTATCCCTGTGCAAACACAAGATACGAGTGGAGTATTGTTTATACCAATCACAGTAAGTAAGTGTTCAGAAATAGCGTAGGGAAAAAGCTTGAGAACAAGGCAGCTCTTTTCGACAAGCAGCTTCGATAAGTAGTTATTCTACAATCAAAAATTCTAACATAGTTATCGAGTTTTTTAACAAGCTAGGATGACCAGTTATTTACTACGATTGGTACTATAAGGACATTTATGAAACAGAGCCATTTCTTTGCCCATCTCGCACGCATGAAGCTAATTCAACGCTGGCCCCTGATGCGTTCGGTATCAAGCGAGAACATTTCAGAACATAGCCTACAGGTTGCTTTCGTGGCACACGCCTTGGCACTGATCAAAAACAAGAAGTTTGATGGTCAGCTTAACCCCGAGCACATTGCTCTGCTTGGCATGTACCACGACACCAGTGAGGTACTGACGGGTGATTTGCCAACGCCAGTTAAATACTACAACCCGGATATTGCACAAGAGTATAAGAAGATAGAAGCCGCGGCAGAACAAAGACTGCTTTCGATGTTGCCAGAAGAGTTCAGAGACGACTTCGCCCCCTTCTTAATATCTGGTACTGCGAGTAAAGAAGAGCAAAGCATCGTCAAGCAGGCAGATACTATCTGTGCGTACCTGAAATGCTTGGAAGAGCTCAGTGCGG
The DNA here is from genome assembly GCF_041474095.1 of Vibrio sp. 10N.222.54.A3. Classification (NCBI taxonomy): domain Bacteria; kingdom Pseudomonadati; phylum Pseudomonadota; class Gammaproteobacteria; order Vibrionales; family Vibrionaceae; genus Vibrio; species Vibrio sp. 10N.222.54.A3. The sequence goes on along the minus strand of NZ_JBFRTN010000074.1, from coordinate 70,882 downwards.
GCAATCATGAATACGAGCAAGCCAAGCGCCGATTGGAAGAGACACTCGAACAACGCAAAAGCCCAGAAATGGACTACTTTCTCACCACATTCGCACCGAGCTTTGAATTATCACTAGACGAGATAAGCTAGCTGGGTATAAGTTGTTTTTAATTAGCTAAATAAAATCAATTTGATAGGTGCTATTTTGAATTCTCAACTCGAACCACCCTTTGTACTCGAACAAGAATGGCAGCATCGAAATGACGATGAACATAAAATAAGACGGGATGACCACCGCAGCCCGTATCAGCGTGACCGTGCGCGCGTGCTTCACTCTGCTGCTTTCCGTCGCTTACAAGCGAAAACCCAGATCCATGGCACCACGGTCAACGACTTTCACCGAACGCGCCTTACCCACTCTCTTGAGGCCGCTCAGCTTGGCACCGGTATCGTCGCTCAACTGAAGAAAAAGCAGCCCGAATTTCGAGACCTATTACCCTCAGACAGTTTGATTGATTCACTGTGTTTGGCTCACGACATCGGTCATCCACCCTATGGACATGGCGGCGAAGTCGCACTCAACTACATGATGCACGACCACGGCGGCTTTGAGGGCAACGCTCAAACGTTTCGCATAGTCACACAGCTAGAACCTTACACTGAACATCACGGGATGAACCTATCTCGACGCACTTTGTTAGGTCTAATTAAGTACCCTTCTCTGCTGAGTGAGGTTCAAGCTAAATTGCAGTCTGAACCCGTTAAGCATCAACGACAACTCCGAGCTAAAGATTGGATGCCAGCAAAAGGCATCTACGATCATGATGAAGAGTTGTTTAACTGGGTGCTTGAACCGCTTTCAAGCAGCGACCAACAGCTCCTAAAACAGAAAAGAAAAATGCATACCGAGCCACTTGAGCACAACAAGACCAAATATAAGTCACTGGATTGTTCGATCATGGAACTTGCTGACGACATCGCGTATGGCGTGCACGATTTAGAAGATGCGATTGTGCTTGGCTCTGTGACCAAAGCTCAGTGGGTCGAATCGGCTTACCCTCAACTGAAAGAGATGGCCGACCCATGGATTTGTGAACACCTAGATTCAATTACAGAGATGCTTTTCTCTGGTGAACAGTATCGTCGAAAGGATGCGATTGGTGGGATAGTCAACGCACTGTTGACCAGTATCTCGATTAAGCGAGTGGAGGCTAACTTTGAGAATGTACTGTTGGCTTACAATGCGGTGCTCGAGCCGAGCATGGACGGCACACTCGATAAGCTGAAACACTTTGTCAGCGAGTTCGTTATTCAAGTGCCACAGGTTCAGGTCATCGAATACAAAGGTCAACAGATCATCATGGATATGTTTGAAGCATTCAGCGCAGATCCTGAACGCTTGCTGCCACTGCCCATCAAGAAGCAATGGCTACAACATCAAGATGAGTCTCGAAAAATGCGCGTGATAGCCGATTACATTTCATCGATGACTGATGATCTTGCGCAGAAAATGCATCAGCAACTGTTCTCAGCTCATACCGAGTTTTAATTCCTGACTCACTTTACTAAAACGGCTTAATCTAAGTAGTTTTTCTCAAACACGCCCGGCGGCATTTGATTGATTTGAAACTGAATCATTTGGTCAAATGCCGTTAGCAAAGGGCTAAAGTCGCCATCACGCTCTAACAAGCTAAGTAAATGATAGCCAGCTTCAACGGTTGAAAGGCTATTTTCACTGGGTGCTTTGCGAATTCGGTAATTACCCTTGAGATCTTTCGGTAAATGAACCGTGTTCAACGCATGCAAGTTACTCGATACTTGCCACATCTTGAATGCTTTCTTCCACGTGCCATCCAATAAAATCACACGCAGCTTCTTATTGGGAGATGTCGCCGACTCAACTGAAACAGAGTTTTCGCTTGGGTATAAAATCACATGTTGATACTGTTCATCGCACAACAATGCGTTGAGTTGTTCGTTGTCTGAAAAGTCTTCGCCAACAAACGTCACGCTGTTATTAAGAGATAACGAGAGAATACGCGCTGTTCCCATCGGACGATGCTCTTCTGATGGGTGCTGAAGAATGATAAGCTCAACATTCGATTCGAGTGGTGTAACCCACTGACAAATACAAGCTTTCAAAGCCTTGCTGCATTGGGGGCAATAACGAGACATGGATTTAATGTGTACCCTGTTTTAATTTTCATTTCACTTTTATGCGTCTTATTCCAATTTGAGCCAATACAAGCTTGGGTCGTTTGGGATAGCAATGCGATTGCCGATGGGCAATGGTGGCGAATCCTAACAGGAAACTTTTCACATACCAACTACTCGCATCTTCTGATGAATCTAGCAGGCTTGTGGATCATCAGCTACCTGTTTCAACCGAGTAAAAAACAGCTTGTTGTTGCTTTGCTTGTGATCAGTTTAGTGACTGGCGTCGCTCTGTTGTTTTCAAGTATTCAGATCTACGTTGGCCTATCGGGCACTTTGCATGGGTTGTTTGGCTTATTCGCGCTCAGAGAGGCTTTAAACGGCAGGAAGTCTAGTTGGCTGTTAGTATTCGGATTAGTCGCTAAAATCGCTTGGGAGCAGCTTATTGGCCCTTCTAGCACGACTGGTGAACTGATTAATGCTCGTATCGCGATTGAAGCCCACCTAGCAGGTGCATTGGCCGGAGGCTTCATATCTATCGCTTCATTTCTAACAAGTAGAAAAACGGGTCAAAGTTGAATTCTTTCGCGGTTCTTTTCAACCGTCGCTTCACCTATCCCTTTGACACTCACCAAATCATCAGCAGTAGTAAATGCCCCGTTCTGATCTCTGTAATCGACGATTTCTTTGGCTTTCTTGTCACCCACGCCAACCAATAGTGCTGAAAGTTCTTCTGCCGTCGCGGTATTGATGTTGACCGTAATCTCAATGCCTTCGTAAAGCTCAGCCTTGGTTGGGCTGTCTGCAAACACGGCAGGGCTTAAGAGCATCAGAAATGAAAGAATTAGTGTTGAATATATCGTGCGCATAAATAGTTCCTTTGTTCAAAAAACGTAACTTATGCATTTGCCGCGCTAGATAACACAATCACCAGATAAAAATAAAGCGGATCACCTAAGTGACCCGCTTCGTTATACATCTTATTTTCATCAGCTTGTTTGTTGGCTCACAAATCTGAATTAAAGCCTAACAATCACGTGTTGATTTCAGTAGTAAGCTCTAACTTGAGCTTGCTACTGAGGTAATCAAACGCTTACTGACCTTGACCCACTACGTAGTATTCAACGTCTGCGTTTTTACGAAGTACGTTTAATACGTTAGTCAGGTCTTGCTGGTTACCAACTCGCTCCAACTGTGCACCAATTTGAGTGCTGTAGGCTGGGTTGATCTCAGCCGTTACTTTAGAAAGCTCAACAACAACGATATTACCGTCTTGGTCTTTAGATTGACCGAACACAGCTTGACCTGCTTCTGGTTTCGCTAGAGCGAATACAGATGCCGCTAATGGCGAGTTACGGTCAATCGTTTCAAGTTCAGTGAACTCAAGGTTGTTGTCCGCTAGTACTGCTTCATTGCCTTGCTCAAGTTCGTTCACTAGAGAAACACCTAGCTCAACCGCTTGCTGCTCTGCTTGTACAGCAGACAGTGCAGCGACAACTTGATCTTTCACTTCAGCTAGAGGAAGAACTGTCTCATCACGAGTCTCTTCTACACGAACAACAATTACGTGCTCAGGTGCAACTTCGATAACTTCCGAGTTTAGACCGTCTTCTTTCACTTCAGGGCTCAAGATAGCTTGCATAACTGCAGGCGTCATCAGAACTTCTGGAGCGTCAACTTGAGAGATGAAATCTGTCGTTGTGATCTTCGCGTTGATAGCTTCTGCAGAATCATCTAGAGAATCTGGGAATTCAAACGCTACTTTTTCTAGCTCAGTTTGTTGCTCGTAGAACTGATCAACTGCGTGTTGGTCTAGAAGCTCTGTCTTAATCTCTGCCGCTACTTCAGTGTAAGGCTGAGCTTGAGACGCTTTTAGTTCGTCTAGCTTGATGATGTGGTAGCCGAAATCAGATTTAACTAGGCCAGTAGTATCGCCAATATTCTCAAGAGCGAAAGCCGCGTCTTCGAATGCAGGGTCCATAACATCGCGCTCAATCCAACCTAGGTCACCGCCAACGTCTGCACTACCGAAGTCGTCAGATTTCTCTTCCGCTAGCGTAGCAAAATCAGCGCCTGCATTTAGCTCGTCTAGGATTGCCTGAGCTTTCGCTTCGTCATCGCCTTGAACTAGGATGTGGCTAACTTTACGTTGCTCTTCCGTTGAGTACTTGTCTAGGTGCTCTTGGTAGTATTTCTGTGCTTCTTCATCGCTTACTTCAAGCTGAGACTTAAGCGCTTCAGCAGAAAGCTCAATGTAAGATACCTTAGCTTGCTCTGGACGAGTGTAAGCTGCTGGGTTCTCTTGGTAGTACTGTTCGATTTGCTCGTCAGTTAACTCGATGTCTTTTGCAAGGTCAGCAACAGACAGTGTCACTGTGCGAATGTCACGAGTTTGTGCGATAAGCTTGCTCTGAGTATCGATTTCGCCCTGAAGAACGAATTCACTGCCTTGAAGTGCAGTCACAAGCTGGTTGCGCATAAGGTCACGACGCATGTATTCAGCGAAGCTCTCTGCGCTGAAACCTGCACGACGTAGTGCCGATTGGTAAACTTCTTGGTCGAATTGACCCGCCGTTTGGAACTGAGGCATTTCTAGAATCATGGTGCGGATTTGAGAATCACTGATTCGTAGGCCTAGAGACTCAGCTTGCTGCTCAAGCAGTACGTCATTGATCATGCGATCAAGTACTGATTTACGGAAAGACTCTACGTAAGCAGGGTCTGCAAGCATTTGCGCGAAGTAATCGCCAAGTTGAGACTGCATACGATTACGTTCGTTTTGGTAAGCCTGTTCGAACTCACCACGAGCAATTTCTGTGTTGCCAACTTTAGCTGCTGCGTTGTTACCGCCACCGGTGATGTAGCTGCCTACACCTGCGAATACGAATGACAGGATAATCAACCCAAGGATAATTTTTACCGCGATGCTATTCACGCCTTCGCGTAATCGATCCATCATAATTTAAGTGCTCTCCGGATATGAAGCATTGGCTTCAAAATAAAAATCTATTCACGCGATATTATCAGAAAAAGAAATGCGCATCAGTAGGATGCGCATAATTTAAATAAGTTCAATGTGCTTTGTACACATACTGTTTAAGAATGAAACATCATTTTTCAAACAGTAAACGCATTTTACTGCCTTCCCCTCTTAAATGGAGGTTTCAGCAGTGAAAATTAGTTACATGCGTCTTTAAGTGCTTTACCCGCTTTGAAGCCAGGTACTTTAGCTTCTGCGATTTGGATCTCTTCACCAGTTTTTGGGTTACGACCTGTACGAGCAGCACGAGTACGAACACTGAAAGTACCAAAGCCAACAAGTGCAACTTGGTCACCAGATTGTAGCGTTGTGCCAACTGCTTCGATGAATGCGTCTAGAGCGCGGCCAGCTGAAGCTTTAGAGATGTCTGCGTTTTCTGCGATTGATTCTACTAGTTGTGTTTTATTCACTGTTTTTCCCCTATGTGTCATCTGTGACTACTTCTGATGACTGTACGTTCCATTTTGGTTTTAATTTAGCCGCAAGCCTTATTGCAAAAGGGCTGCCGCTTTGATCAATAACTTAGCGTCCAAAAAAAACGCTGACAAGCCTTTTCGGGCCTATCAGCGTAATTCTTTACTTATTTTTGCTATGCATCACTATTTTTTCACGTCAAACTCGACCCCTGACGGATCTCGTTCTAGCGCGACTTTGAGTACTTCATCAATCCACTGAACCGGGATCACCTTCAAGTCAGCGATTACGTTGTCTGGAATCTCTTCCAAATCACGCTCATTGTCTTTAGGGATCAGTACAGTTTTGATGCCGCCACGGTGTGCAGCAAGCAGTTTTTCTTTCAAGCCACCGATAGGTAAAACTTCACCACGAAGGGTAATTTCACCTGTCATACCGACCTCTGCTTTAACCGGGTTACCCGTCAAGCTAGAGACAAGTGCAGTACACATTGCGATACCCGCACTCGGGCCATCTTTCGGTGTAGCACCTTCTGGTACGTGAACGTGAATGTCACGTTTTTCGTAGAAATCTGAGTTGATACCCAGTTTTTCAGCACGAGAACGAACCACTGTCATTGCCGCTTGAATCGACTCTTTCATCACGTCGCCAAGTGAGCCAGTTTGCGTTAGCTTACCTTTGCCCGGCATTGCTTCGGTCTCGATAGTCAGTAGATCACCACCCACTTGAGTCCACGCTAGGCCTGTTACTTGACCGATACGGTTGCTTTCATCCGCTTTACCGAAGTCGTGGCGTTGAACACCTAAGTACTCTTTCAGGTTATCAATGTTAACCGTTACAGACTTAAGATCGCTGTCTAGCAAGATGTTCTTCACTGCTTTACGACAGATCTTTGAGATTTCACGCTCTAGGCTACGTACACCCGCTTCACGCGTGTAGTAACGAATGATGCCGATGATTGCAGAGTCTTCAATCTCAATTTCATGAGGCTTAAGACCGTTGCGTTGAACTTGCTTGTCCAGTAAATGGCTCTTAGCAATGTTCAGCTTCTCATCTTCTGTGTAACCAGATAGACGAATCACTTCCATACGGTCCAGTAGAGGCCCAGGAATGTCCATCGAGTTCGATGTTGCCACGAACATAACATCTGACAGATCGTAATCTACTTCTAGGTAGTGATCGTTAAATGCGTTGTTTTGTTCTGGATCTAGAACTTCTAGAAGTGCTGAAGATGGGTCGCCACGCATATCAGAAGACATCTTATCGATCTCATCTAATAGGAACAGTGGGTTCTTAACACCAACTTTAGACATCTTCTGGATCAGTTTACCCGGAAGTGAACCGATGTACGTACGACGGTGACCACGAATCTCAGCTTCATCACGAACGCCACCAAGTGCCATACGCGTGTACTTACGACCCGTTGCCGCAGCAATCGAACGACCTAGCGAGGTTTTACCTACACCAGGAGGACCAACAAGACAAAGGATTGGGCCTTTTAGCTTGTTGATACGGTTTTGTACTGCCAAGTATTCAAGAATACGTTCTTTAACACGCTCTAAGCCGTAGTGGTCTTCGTTTAAGATCTCTTCCGCTTTCGCTAGATTCTTTTTCACTTTTGAACGCTTAGCCCAAGGAACGCCCACCATCCAATCAATGTAGCTACGTACTACTGTTGCTTCAGCAGACATTGGCGACATCATTTTCAGTTTTTGCAGTTCTTGCTCGGTTTTTTCACGAGCTTCTTGAGGCATCTTAGAGTCTTCGATCTTCTTCTTCAGAGTCTCGAATTCATCAGGAGCGTCGTCCATCTCGCCAAGTTCTTTCTGAATCGCTTTCATTTGCTCATTCAGGTAGTACTCACGCTGAGATTTTTCCATTTGCTTCTTAACGCGGCCACGAATGCGTTTTTCAACTTGCAAGATGTCAATTTCTGACTCCATTTGGCCCATCAAGAATTCCAGACGTTCAGTCACATCTAAGATTTCTAGAACGTGCTGCTTGTCTACCAGTTTAAGTGGCATGTGTGCAGCAATCGTATCAGCAAGGCGAGCTGCCTCATCAATACCGTTCAGAGATGTTAGAACTTCTGGTGGAATCTTTTTGTTCAGCTTAATAAAGCCTTCGAATTGATTGATCGCGCTGCGAACAACCACTTCTTGTTCTTTTTCGTCAAGTTCTGAGGTTACAACGTATTCTGCGTCCGCTAAGAAAAACTCACTTTCTTTGAATTGGTGAATTTTTGCACGCTGCTGACCTTCGACAAGCACTTTAACAGTACCATCAGGGAGCTTTAGTAACTGAAGAATGGTAGCGACAGTTCCTACTTTAAATAGGTCGTCAATTGAAGGCTCATCAGTGTCCGCTTCTTTCTGCGCTACAAGTAGTACTTGTTTGTTAGCTTCCATTGCCGATTCAAGGCAAGTAATCGATTTTTCACGACCAACAAACAATGGAATAACCATGTGTGGGTAAACCACTACATCACGTAGAGGTAGCACGGGGATTTCGATACGCTCGGAACGTTCCAAGTTCATATATTTCTCTCTTCCGCTTTAACTTATAAAGCAGTATATGGGGCTTAAACGACTGGATTCAATGGAAGAATAAAAAAAAGGAGGTAATTGCTTACCTCCTTTTTCAATTTGAGTGACTTGTCTAAAAAAGACCTACTCTGCAACAGCTGCTTGGTTATCTGAGTTGCTGTAAATTAATAGTGGTTCTGACTCACCATTAATTACCGACTCATCAATCACAACCTTGCTTACATCAGTTGAAGATGGCAGTTCGTACATAGTTTCTAGTAGAACACCCTCCAAGATAGAACGTAGACCACGAGCACCTGTTTTACGGTTCATTGCTTTCTTAGCAATGGCACGTAAAGCATCTTCACGGAATTCTAACTCTGTATCCTCAAGCTCAAATAATGCTGCGTACTGTTTTGTAAGTGCATTCTTTGGCTCACATAGGATTTGGATTAGCGCTTCTTCATCAAGCTCTGTCAGTGTTGTTGTCACAGGTAGACGACCAATGAATTCTGGAATCAGACCATATTTCACTAGATCTTCAGGTTCTACTTGAGTGAACAATTCACCGATAGTTTTGGTTTCATCTTTTGAACGCACTTCTGCGCCAAAGCCGATACCTGAACCTGTTTCTACACGCTGTTCAATCACTTTATCTAGGCCTGCAAACGCACCACCACAGATAAATAAGATCTTAGACGTGTCCACTTGCAAGAACTCTTGCTGTGGATGCTTACGACCACCTTGAGGTGGAACTGAAGCTACTGTACCTTCAACAAGTTTTAGTAGAGCTTGCTGTACACCTTCACCAGACACGTCACGCGTGATTGATGGGTTTTCAGCTTTACGAGAAATCTTGTCGATTTCATCGATGTAAACAATGCCGCGTTCCGCTTTCGCTACGTCGTAATCACATTTCTGAAGCAACTTCTGGATGATGTTTTCAACATCTTCGCCCACGTAACCCGCTTCGGTTAGTGTTGTTGCGTCTGCCATTGTGAAAGGAACGTCTAGGAAACGAGCCAATGTTTCAGCCAGTAGTGTTTTACCACTACCAGTAGGACCGATAAGAAGAATGTTACTCTTACCTAGCTCTACGCCTTCAGCTGTCGTATCACCATTACGTAAACGCTTGTAGTGGTTATAAACTGCAACTGCTAGCACTTTCTTCGCGTATTCTTGACCGATTACATAGTCATCAAGATGCTCACGAATCTCACGCGGCGTTGGCAGCGATTCCGATTCTTTCTTAGGAAGAACATCTTTAATTTCTTCACGAATAATGTCGTTACAAAGATCGACACATTCATCACAAATGTAAACAGAAGGACCTGCGATTAACTTGCGAACTTCGTGTTGGCTTTTGCCACAGAAAGAGCAGTAAAGCAGTTTACCGCTACCACCCTCTTTGCTTTTATCTGTCATTCGCTAACCTCTTAGCCTTAACTCTCTATGCTTGAGTGTATATCAATTTGAATCACTTTGCGTTAAACAATTGCCCTGCAATTATTGACCGCGGTGATTAAGAACTGAATCCACCAAGCCGTATTCTACTGCTTGATCAGCAGACATGAAGTTATCACGATCTGTATCGCGCTCAACAACTTCTAGAGGCTGACCTGTGTGCTCTGCCAATAGTTTGTTTAGCTTTTGTTTGATCGTTAGGATCTCTTGCGCGTGAATTTGAATATCAGACGCTTGGCCTTGGAAACCGCCAAGTGGCTGGTGAATCATTACACGTGAGTTTGGAAGCACGTGACGCTTACCAGGAGTACCACCCGCTAGTAAGAATGCACCCATAGAGCAAGCTTGACCCATACATACTGTGCTCACGTTTGGCTTGATGAACTGCATTGTGTCGTAGATAGACATGCCTGCTGTTACGCTACCGCCAGGTGAGTTGATGTAAAGATAGATATCTTTGTCTGGGTTTTCTGATTCCAAGAAAAGCAGTTGAGCCACGACAAGATTTGCCATGTGGTCTTCCACTTGACCTGTTAAGAAAATGATACGTTCTTTTAATAGACGAGAATAAATATCGTAAGAACGTTCACCACGGGAAGTCTGTTCAACCACCATAGGAACTAGTGCGTCCATAATCGATGGCATTGTATTTTTTTCTTGGTAGCTCATATTCTTATGTCCCTAAAATAAATGGCCCGAATGATTAAATCATACGGACCATTGTTAGCAGAATTGTTGACCGTACGTCAACCTTCTACGTCAGATATTACTATATTAAGCAGGTTGCTGATTCATTAGCTCATTGAAGCTAACTTCTTTATCAGAAACTTGAGCTTTAGCGATGATTGCATCAATAGCTTGCTCTTCTAGAGCAACGTTGCGCATGTTGTTCATCATTTGCTCGTTTTGCTCGTAGTAAGCAATAACTTCTGTTGGATCTTCGTATGCTGTAGCCATCTCTTCGATGATAGCTTTAACTTTCTCGTCGTCAGCTTTTAGCTCTTCAGTCTTGATTACTTCACCAAGTAGAAGACCTACAACTACGCGACGTTTAGCTTGCTCTTCGAACAGCTCACGTGGAAGTTGGTCAGCAGCTTCAGTGTTGCCACCGAAACGTTGAGCAGCTTGTTGACGTAGAACACCGATCTCTTGATCGATTAGAGCAGAAGGTACGTCGATGTTGTTTTCGTTAACTAGACCGTCGATAGCTTGCTCTTTGATGCGGTTCTTAACAGCTTGCTTAAGCTCACGCTCCATGTTCTTACGAACTTCAGCTTTAAGACCTTCAACGCCGTCAGTTGCGCCGAACTTAGCAACGAATTCTTCGTTTAGTTCTGGAAGTTCACGAGCTTCAACTTTGTTCAGCTTGATAGAGAACTTAGCTGCTTTACCTTTTAGGTTTTCAGCGTGGTAATCTTCTGGGAAGTTTACGTCGATTTCGAATTCCATACCTGCTGTTTTACCAACGATACCGTCTTCAAAACCAGGGATCATGCGACCAGCGCCCATCTCTAGTGGGAAGTTCTCAGCTTTACCGCCTTCGAACTCTTCACCGTCGATAGAACCAACGAAGTCGATAGTTGCACGAGAACCAGCGTCAGCAGCAGCTTCAACTTCAGTCCAAGTTGCTTGTTGCTTACGTAGAGTTTCGATCATCTCTTCAACGTCAGCTTCTTTAACTTCTACTGCTGGTTTCTCAACAGTGATGTTTTCTAGACCTTTCAGCTCAACTTCTGGGTAAACTTCAAAAGTTGCGTTGAATACTAGGTCAGCGCCTTCGTTGTTTTCAACTGGTGCGAAAGTAGGTGCGCCAGCTGGGTTGATTTTCTCTTTAACGATCGCTTCGATGAAGTGACGTTGCATTACTTCGCCCATCACGTCTTGACGTACTGCTTTGCCGTACATTTTAGCAACCATCTTCATTGGCACTTTGCCTTTACGGAAACCATCGAAACGACGGTTTTTCGCGATGTTGCGTAGTTCAGCTGTAACTGCATCTTCGATGTTAGCAGCAGGAACAGTAATATTAAGACGGCGCTCTAGGCCTTCTAGCGTTTCAACAGTAACTTGCATTATATAAACCTCAAAACTGGCTCAGTAATCTGAGCATATGAGCCGTAACTTAGCTTTAATTCAAAAGCAGACGTTGTTGGCTGCATCCTTGTGTAGTGCTCTATCCGAACACCTAATTTAAAATCGAGCATTGATGTCTGAATTGATTATTCAACCAAACACCAGACTAATCAGCGATATCTTCGTTCTTCACACGTCGATTAAAACGCAATAAAGCTTGTTTTCAGAAACAAGAAAGGTATCTCCGATTAGCCTCAGGACAGAAATTTTAGACGCGACATTCTAGCGATCTGTTTAATCTCTGTCGAGCCGTTCACCTCTGCATGATGATGAATGCTCTAAATTCGTCCAACTAAGTGATACAAAAACGATCAAATCATCACTTAGCACAACAGAAATGGGGACAATAGCGACTTTTTCAAGGGAATCGAGGGCTTTTTTTGCTAAAAACCTTAAAAAGAGATCTTGCTCTTGTTTTACCCCTCAGAGTCGATAACTTTTTCAACAATCCCCGTTACAAACCCTTAACCTACATCCATCTGTTCACTCTCTGCTTTCAGCAAAAACTACCGCTATTTGCTACCATAAACGAGAGAAGACAGGCTTGATTGTTTACCAAAGAAATCAGCGGAGAGCCTTCATGTTTCAAGCTTTTAAAATCCCAATACTGTTAATGGTCACATACAGTTTACTGATGGTGTTTGGCGGTCATTGGGTGTGGAGCACGAGCCATAAAAGTTTGTTAAATGATCATCAATCTAAGCTGGACCGCTTTTCTGTTCATATTTCAAGCCAATTGGATAAGTTCGCGCACATTCCCGAGCTGCTTTCAAAAGACAAAGAGCTGGTCGATGCCCTGCACTCTCCAAGTAACTCTGCGCAAATCGAACTCACTAATCGTTATCTAGAGCACGTAAACTCGGTGATTCAAGCATCCGACACCTACCTACTAGACAGTATCGGCACCACCATTGCAGCCAGTAACTGGAATCAACCGCGTTCTTTTATTCGTCGTAACTTTGCTTTCCGCCCCTACTTTCAAGAAGCGATTATTGGCAATGAAAATCAATATTTTGCGCTAGGTTCAACCTCTGGAAAGCGAGGCTATTATTATTCTTACCCCGTCTCCTATGCCGCCGAGATTATTGGCGTCATTGTCGTAAAGATGGATTTATCGCTGATTGAAGCAAGTTGGAAAGGCAAACAGAGTTTTTTTGTTGCTGACGATAAAGATCAAATTGTATTTATGTCGAGTAACCCTGAGTGGCTGTTCAAAAGCCTTCAGCCGCTAAGCGAAGTACAACACACTCGAATTCAAGAAAGCAGGCAGTATCTCGATACAAAAATAGAAAGCCTGCACTTCTCCGGCGATTTAGACAGTGCCACCAGTCGTATTGAGTCGCCACACAAACTCGTCCAAGAGCAGTTCTTTAGTTCTTCGCGTTTCCTAGCCGAACCAAGACTCACCATACGGGTATTTTCTCCAACCCACTTAGTTTGGTGGGACTTGGTTGCATACCTTGTGGTTTTGAGCCTAATCTTTGCGATTATTTATCTAACAATGCAGCTCAACCACCATAGACAACAAAGACGAGCACAGATAGACAGGCTGCAATCCGAAGCCAAGCAAAAACTCGAATTTCAAGTGCTTGAACGTACATCGGAGTTACATGTTGAGATCAAACACCGTATCGAAACCGAGCATGTTCTGAGGCAAACCCAAGACGAGCTCATCCAAGCCGCCAAACTAGCAGTGCTAGGGCAGATGTCAGCGAGCATCAGTCACGAACTGAATAACCCGCTTGCCGCGATTCGCAGTTATGCCGACAACGGCCGATTGTTTCTTGCCAAAGAAAAAACCGATCGTGTCGATGACAATCTATCGCGAATCTCGGCACTCACTGATCGTATGGCGAAAATCAGCCACCAGCTTCGCTCGTTCGCCAAAAAATCTACTGCGGAAGAGCTACACACCTTACAAATACTCCCAGTTTTACATTCATCGAAAGAGCTGATGAAGCCACAACTCAAGAGCGAGCGAGTTAAGGTCAACGAACTCCCTGAGACCTTTGATGCTTGCGTGCTCGCCAACGCCATTCAACTGGAACAGGTGATCATTAACCTGCTGACCAACGCGATTCAGGCGGTGGAACAACAAGATGACAAACAATTAGCTATTCTGTTAGAGATTAGAGAGTCCGACCATCAACAAGCCAATACCTTGCTAATTCATGTCGATGATAACGGCCCCGGCTTCACCTCCCCTTCTAGCGGAAACTTTTTTGAACCCTTCCATACCACCAAGAAAAACGGACTTGGACTTGGGCTATCGATTTCTCAACAAATAATCAACGGAATAAATGGCAAGCTCGTTACCGGTAGTAGCCCTCAAGGCGGTGCTCGAATCAGCATAGAGTTGCCCCTTGTTGGACATGAACAGCAAACAAAAACTCAGCAATAACCAGAATACAAAGAAGTAAAGGAATCACTATGTGTCACGTCTATTTCATTGATGATGAATCCGATCTAAGAATGGCGATTGAACAGAGCTTCGAGCTCGCCGACATTGATGCCGAATTCTTTCCCGATGCGGAGTCTGCTCTGCTCGCGATTCAAGAAAACGGCTTACCTCACGTGATCATCACTGATATCTGTCTACCAGGTCTATCCGGGCATGATCTGCTCAACACCGTGATGCACAAAGACAAAGAGATCCCCGTGATCATGATTACTGGTCACGGCGATATTTCAATGGCCGTTCAAGCCATCCAATACGGCGCCTATGACTTCATTGAAAAACCTTTCGCTAATGAACGCCTAATCGAAACCACTAAGCGAGCGATAGAAAAACGTCAGCTCACACTAGAGAACCTTGAGTTAAAACGTTCACTCAAAGCCAGCCAAGCGCTCGGCCCTAGAATCATTGGTGATACGCAATCCATGACTGAGCTGCGCTCCATCATCACCCATATTGCCGACACCAATGCCGATATATTATTGTTTGGCGAGACAGGTACAGGTAAAGAGTTAGTAGCACGTTCTCTGCATGAACAAAGCAGCCGTCGAGAGCAAAACTTTGTCGCGGTCAACTGTGGTGCTGTTCCTGAAAACCTGATTGAGAGTGAACTGTATGGCCATGAAAAAGGCGCATTCACTGGCGCGGAAAGCAAGCGAGTGGGTAAATTTGAATTTGCTCAACGCGGAACTCTATTCTTGGATGAAATTGAGTCCATGCCGATGCAAGCACAAATTCGCCTGTTGCGCGTCTTGCAAGAGCGAGTCATCGAAAGGGTTGGATCTAATGGTTTAGTCCCTCTGGACATTCGAGTGATTGCGGCCACTAAAGTCGACTTAAAGAAAGCCGCTGAAGAAGGCACTTTCCGCCAAGATCTCTATTATCGACTTAACGTTGTGACCTTAGACTTGCCGCCGTTAAGAAGCAGACAAGAAGACATCCCAGCCCTGTTCCATCACTTCTTACTGGTTGCTGCGGCGCGTTATGGCAAGACAGCCCCAGCCCTTCCACAAAAGGAACTGCACGCTCTTTTGGCTCATGATTGGCCGGGAAATGTTCGAGAATTACGTAATACTGCAGAGCGTTTTGTACTTTTAGGTAAGCTTTCTCACTTATCAGACAGCGCCACTGAAACTACTCAAGAACTGTCTTTGGCAGAATTGGTATCTGACTTTGAAAAAAACACGTTGAAGCAGGCACTTATTGAATGCAATGGCAGTATAAAAGAGACCATGGAGAGGCTGCAATTACCGAGGAAAACCCTCTACGATAAGATGCAAAAGCACCAGCTAACGAAAGAATCTTATAAGGTAGAACCAAACTAAATTAGATTTGGGAGCAAGATCACCTATACTTATTTCGACAACAGGATGTTATGCAATAAATATAATAAGGAAGTGGTTATGGGTGAGAAAACAAAAGTGCCATCGATTACAGATACTTTCGAGATAGATGGTATTTTTTATGCTGACAATCATGTCGATCTACACACGCCAGAATTAGAGGCAAAACGCGCTTTGTATGAGCAGATAAAGCCTCATTCAAATCGTGGCAGAAATATAGATGAGGAGGTCTAGCGACCTCCTCATTTTTTATGGATTAAATTCCATGTCAGTGAATGACTCAAATAGCTACTTGGTTATGATCTCTGGTCCCATCAAGGTGGTTGGTAACCATGTTGATACCCAAGGTACGTAAGTGACGATAATCAGGAATAAGAACATCACCCCAACCCACGGCAATGCGGCTTTTACCACGTTCATCATCGACATCTTCGCGACACCTGCGGTCACAAACAAATTGAGCCCGACAGGCGGCGTTATCATCCCTATCTCCATGTTCACTACCATCATGATACCTAGGTGGATTGGGTCGATACCGAGTGCAATAGCGATTGGGAATACCAAAGGAGCAACAATGATCAGCAAGCCTGATGGCTCCATGAACTGCCCACCAATCAAGAGTAAAACGTTTACTACAATCAAAAAGGTGATCGGACCCAAGCCCGCAGATAGCATAGACTCAGTGATCATTTGAGGAATGCGTTCTTCGGTCAGTACATGCTTAAGAATCAGAGCATTGGCAATGATAAACAGCAGCATGATCGTCAGCTTGCCTGCATCGTAAAGTGTGTCTTTGGTGTCTTTATGGAAAAACGTTTGGAACACCTTAACCAAAGCAGGCTTTGTATTGTTCTTGTCAGCGAAAGGCCCCATATCTTTATAGATAAAGTTGGCAATGAAGAAGGCATACACCGCAGCCACTGCCGCCGCTTCTGTCGGAGTAAAGATGCCGCCGTAGATACCACCTAGAATGATGACAATCAGCAGCAAGCCCCAGCTCGCATCTTTCGCAGCTGCGAACATCTCGCCCCAGCCCACAAAAGGCTGTGCCGGAATCTTCTTAATACGTGCTGCGATGTAGATAGCAATCATCAACATCACACCCGCCAGCAAACCAGGAATAACGCCACCTAAGAACATACGACCTACCGATACATCGGTCGCAGCCGCGTAAACCACCATCACGATGGACGGCGGAATCAAGATACCCAAAGTACCCGCGTTACAGATAACCCCTGCCGCGAACTCTTTTGAGTAACCGTTTTTGATCATACCTGCGATAACTATACTACCGATCGCCACTACCGTTGCAGGAGATGAACCAGAAAGGGCTGCGAACATCATACATGCCACAACCGACGCCATCGCCAAGCCGCCGCGGAACCAACCTACCATCGCGATAGCAAAACGGATAATACGTTTCGCCACGCCACCAGTAGACATGAAGCTAGAGGCCAAAATAAAGAAAGGAATCGCTAAGAGTGTGTAGTGGCCTGCAAATGCATTAAACAGCGTTTGTGCGACTGAAGCTAATGACGCATCTGAGTGCATCAATAAGAATATTACGCTCGATAAACCGAGGGAAATTGCAATTGGTACACCGACCAACATGAAAGCAATTACCATTAAAAATAGAAATAACATTGCCATGATTAGTCTTCCTTACCGTTAGATTTTGTACTCGACTCATTCGCTTTGTTCTGCGGAGTCGAATTCAATACCGCTGTTGCATCTTCGTCAGGGCCCGCTAGCACGTCTGCTTTCAGCGCATCCAGCTCTTCTTCGGCTTCGTGTCCTGCAATCATGCGGTCAAGCTTGCCTGTGACGACTTGGTAAGCAACTTGAGCAAAACGGAACGTTAGCATTGCCATACCAATCGGCAGCGCCATATAAGGAATAAAACGTGGCAGTTTCTCGTATCGCTCGCCTTCATTCAGCCAGTCAGCAAGAAACTGAAGCATCTCTGGCATTGGAATATCGTCGGTCTCGTACCATGCGCGATCGGTCGCGAATGGGTACCAATAATTCCAAGAACCGATAAGAAGTAAGATTGAAAATGCTAGGCAGCTTGTCACGGCGATGAGCGCATACACTTTGCGTAGCTTTTCTGGGGCAAGGTTGATGATCACATCAACACCAATGTGGAAGTGTTTTTTAACGCCATAAGATGCGCCCACTAACACCATCCAAGCAAACATGAACACGGTCAGTTCCAGTGCCCATAAGATGTTGTCATTGAATGCGTATCGAAATACCACGTTGGCAAAAGTAAGTAGCGTCATTGCGCCAAGGAAAAATGCGATTAGTGACTCTTCAATCACATCCGTAACTCTTCCGACTTTGGAAAAAAGAGAGGTTTCCAGTGCTGATTCGCTAGAATTTGGTTGTTCCATTTGAGGCTTTTCCATAATTGACTCCGCTTATAATTGTTTTAATAAGGAGTGACGAATACTCGCCACTCCCTTAGCGGTGTTATTGGTTTGAAGCTAACGCTGCATCGATAAGGTCTGAACCGATGTCTTTTTCAAACTTCTTCCATACTGGTTGAAGTGCAGCTACCCATGCTTCACGCTGTTCAGGCGTAAGTGTACGAACCTCACCACCCGCTTCGATGATGTTGTTTTTGTTCGCTAGGTTAACTTTTGAAGATTCTGCGTTACGCGTCTCAGACACTTCTTGAACGATAGTGCCAAGCTGTGTGCGTACATCTTCAGGTAGGTCTTTCCAGAAGTCGTTTGACGTTACAACTAGGTAATCCAAGATACCGTGATTAGTTTCGGTCACGCCGTCTTGTACTTCAAAGAACTTCTTACCGTAGATGTTTGACCATGTGTTCTCTTGACCATCGATAACTTTAGTTTGCAAGCCACCGTACACTTCTTTGAAAGACATCTTCTGTGGGTTAGCGCCTAGTTGTTCAAACTGAGCCACCAATACATCCGATGCTTGAACACGGAATTTCAAACCTTTTGCATCTTCAGGGCTGATAAGAGGTTTGTTCGCCGACATCTGTTTCATGCCATTGTGCCAAAACGCAAGACCTTGCAGGCCACGACGCTTCATCGCGTTCTTCAGCTTTTCACCAGATTCTGAGTTTTGGAAACGGTCAACGGCTTCTACGTCTTCAAATAGGAAAGGAAGGTCAAAAATGCGGTATTTCTTAGTGAACTTCTCAAATTTTGACAGCGATGGCGCCGCCATTTGAACATCACCATTTAACAGGGCTTCCAGTACCTTATTATCATCGTAAAGTGTTGAGTTAGGGAAAACTTGCATACAAGCTTTTCCATTCATTTCTGTGTTTACTCGCTCTTCCAGTAAAGAAGCGGCGATGCCTTTCGGGTGCTTATCGGTATTGGTTACATGACTGAATTTAATCACGATTTCACCAGGGTCACAGTTTGCAGCAGCATTAAAACTTGTGAGCGCCAGAGCAGATACAGACAGCAGGGTAAGAGGCTTAAACATTATTATTCTCCTTAGTAAACAAAGCAGCCCTTCAATGGGAACTGCGTGCTTTCACTAAGGCAATTAGCGCGCCATATTGACACAATTCATTAACAAGCCTTTAACCGCAAGGCTTCATCAGATCTGCCTGCAGTTGTCGCTAACTCGCTACAAAAATTAATGGGTGGAAAATGACACATAGAATATTTGTAAATGGGTGGGAGTTGACCAAAGCATCAGTGATAAATGAGGTCTGACCAAAAGCCCCTTTCACGATGATGCCTTGAAGTAATTTCAACCTATCCTGTAGAGTGCTGCACAACTTAGTCAGATTTACTGATCCACTACTTACCAAGAGTTGCTACCCATGAGTCAGATCTACCATCACCCAGTACAGATTTACTACGAAGATACCGATCACTCAGGTGTGGTTTATCACCCTAACTTTCTTAAATACTTTGAGCGTGCGCGCGAGCATGTGTTGGGCAGCGATAAACTGGCAGAGTTGTGGAATGAACATGGACTGGGGTTTGCGGTGTATAAAGCCAATATGACCTTTCAAGACGGCGTTGAGTTCGCAGAGATCTGCGATATCCGAACCTCTTTTGAGCTCGATGGCAAATACAAAACCTTATGGCGACAAGAGGTATGGCGTAAAGATGCAACCAAACCTGCCGTGATTGGTGATATCGAGATGGTTTGCCTAGATAAAGACAAACAACTTCAGCCTGTACCCGCAGAAGTATTAAAAGCGATGCTTGGCGAAACGAGTTAGCCAATATTACGAATGGCTGAGAGCGAGCCGTGTTCAAGATTAGAAGCTAAAGGTTCTAGTGTAACGAACGTAAACTCAGCCAAGTAGCTTCGATTTGGGGAAGCACTTAATCTCTAATTGCATAGGAAGCGTTGCACCACCAAGCGTCACGGCAAATCGAAACTGGTTATCCAGCCTTCCTAAACTGCATTGCCAATCTGTTGAAGTATTGTCATTTTCAGCAGCATCCAACCCTACACCGTTATGGACAATGATTCCTCCATGTAACTCTGGTCGTAAACCCGACGAATGAACTGGCAGCGTTTGTTGAGTTAGATTGGAAAAATCGAACGAAAAACTTTTCAATGATGTGGCCAACCCCTTACCTGTCGCTTTGATATACGACTCCTTCAGCGCCCAAAGATCGAAAAAACGCTCTCTCTGCAGCTCTTTACTAAGTTCAAGTAAATCCGCCAATTCTTTATCTGAAAAATAGTGCTTCATGATCGAGTCGATATTGGTCGAGCTTCTTGCATGTTCGATATCGACACCCAGTTGGACTGGCTTCCCTTCTCGTTGGCAAACTGCAATCAACAAATGTTCTTTGCTATGACTGATATTGAAGTTTAACCCCGTCATGAGTTGCTGTTCGGCGACTAAACTGGGCTTTCCTTTCTCGCCATATTCAAAGCACCACGCTTCGGGCATTAAATCAGAATAGCTAGACAACACCTTTCTTAGGTAGTTGCGAACATATAGGGCTTGAACTTGAGATGAGGGCATTCGATACCGCTCGACCTTCGCTATTTCATCAGCTGTGAGTGTCTGTTTGAGGTGTGACTTACTGCCTACATCATCACGCAAATTACTCAAAGAACATAGCCACAAATCAACGATTGGATTTTCCAATTTACTCACGCTCACTTCTTCAAACCACTTATCAAAAAACCATCAAAACGAACAAATTTAAGTCACCTATGATTTGAGATAAACATAGAGAATCTGCGCAGGAAACACCCTTCATATGCGGACTTAAAACTAATTTTTCAAATAATAACAAATTAAAACACAGATCACACTTAGCCTTACAGAACAGGCATCTATTAAATGTTACTTACAAAAATCTGACATAGATCTCACCAAGTCAAAAAATAGAGCATAAACACTAAAAAACCACTCATATCCATTAATTATCAATAAGTTAATTGCATTAAAAACACAAAAAATAAAAGTTCAGTAAAATCATCTGGTCTGAACAGATCATAGTGGCCTCTGGGAGCATTGTATCGGCCACTCACCTCGGGTAGCCTGCTCAACCATTAAACAAATTCACACGTTTTTATTGCGGATACCTGCTTTGCATAAAGCAGTACTTTGGACAGGATTTAAATGGACATTAACCTCACATTCGAATACCCCCTTCACGCATGAAACACGTTCTCAACGTCTGCAAGTCAATGAACTTCGCACCCCCTATTTCAGTCAGGTGGCCAACTTTCGGCAGCCTTACTCTTCAGCTGCGTTTGCCCAAATCTGTTTCAGATTTATTTTCGATTCAATTAAAAGCGCAGCCTCAAAACACGACATCGCCCTCAGTGATTTCAAGTGGAGACTCATAATGAGCCAACCCGAAAAAAATACACCGGAATCAGTCGACGACACTCGACTTAATAAACGTCTTAAAGACATGCCTATTGCTATCGTTGGTATGGCAAGCATGTTTGCGAACTCTCGCTACCTAAACAAATTCTGGGATTTGATCAGCGAAAAGATCGATGCAATTACCGAAGTGCCTGATACACACTGGCGCCCAGAAGATTACTACGATTCAGATCGTACTACGCCAGACAAATCTTACTGTAAGCGCGGTGGCTTCATCCCAGAAGTTGACTTCAACCCTATGGAATTCGGCCTTCCGCCAAATATCCTAGAACTGACTGATACGTCACAGCTGCTATCTCTGATCGTGGCAAAAGAAGTACTTGAAGATGCGAAACTTCCTGAAGGTTACGATCGCGATAAGATCGGTATTACACTCGGTGTAGGCGGTGGTCAGAAGATCGCTCAAAGCTTGAATGCTCGTCTTCAATACCCTGTTTTGAAAAAAGTCTTCAAGAGCAGTGGCATCAACGACGAAGACAGCGAAATGCTGATCAAAAAATTCCAAGACCAATACATCCACTGGGAAGAGAACTCATTCCCTGGTTCATTAGGTAACGTAATTTCAGGTCGTATTGCTAACCGCTTTGACCTTGGTGGCATCAACTGTGTAGTAGATGCTGCGTGTGCAGGTTCTCTAGCCGCAATGCGCATGGCACTGAGCGAGCTGGTTGAAGGCCGCAGTGAAATGATGATCACTGGTGGTGTGTGTACTGATAACTCACCAACCATGTACATGAGCTTCTCTAAAACCCCAGCATTCACTACAAACGAAACCATTCAACCTTTCGACATCGATTCAAAAGGCATGATGATTGGTGAAGGCATCGGCATGGTTGCTCTTAAGCGCCTTGAAGATGCTGAACGTGACGGCGACAGAATCTACTCAGTGATTAAAGGTGTCGGTTCTTCTTCGGATGGTAAGTTCAAGAGTATTTACGCGCCTCGCCCTGAAGGACAAGCAAAAGCACTCAAACGTGCTTATGATGATGCAGGTTTCGCACCGCACACGCTTGGCCTACTAGAAGCGCACGGCACAGGTACTGCAGCAGGCGATGTTGCTGAATTTGGTGGCTTAAACTCGGTATTCAGTGAGAACAATGAAGAGAAGCAACACATTGCGTTAGGCTCTGTGAAATCTCAAATTGGTCACACTAAATCAACCGCGGGTACTGCAGGTTTAATCAAAGCTGCCTTAGCACTGCACCACAAAGTACTGCCGCCAACGATTAACGTATCGGCTCCGAATCCTAAACTGGATATCGAAAACTCGCCGTTCTACCTAAACACACAAACGCGCCCTTGGATGAAACGTGTCGACGGCACACCACGCCGTGCAGGTATCAGCTCATTCGGTTTTGGTGGCACTAACTTCCACGTGGTATTGGAAGAGTACACACCAGAGCACACTCGCGGTGACAAATACCGTCAACGCCAAGTGCCGCAAACTCTGTTATTCAGCGCAGAATCTCGTCAAGCACTGATCAATGAACTTAAACAGGTTTCAACTCAAACTGCAGATGCAGCGTTCAAACTGGAAGCGCTTGCTGAGCAACACGCTCTACGCGAAGTTGACGCTAAGCATGCTCGTCTTGGTTTAGTTGTAACTGACCAAGCAGACCTTCAAGCGCAACTGACTCAAGCGATTCCTATGCTTGAGAGCCAAACCAAAGCACATTGGCAGATGCCAAACGGTACTAGCTACCGTGAGTCAGCACTGATTGCTGAAAACGGCACTAGTAAAGTAGCAGCGCTATTTGCAGGTCAAGGTTCGCAATATCTCAACATGGGTCGCGAGCTTGCTTGTCATTACCCAGAGATGCGCCAACAGCTTGCTCAAGCGGACCAAGTATTTGGTCAGCACAAGAAGACGGCTCTGTCCCAAATTCTATTCCCCATTCCAACCTTCACACCAGAAGCAACCAAAGCTCAAGAAGCGGTGTTAACCAACACGGCCAATGCGCAAAGTGCAATTGGTACTGTGTCTATGGGTCAGTTCGACATCATGACTCAAGCTGGCTTCAAAGCAGACATGGTTGCAGGCCACAGCTTTGGTGAACTAAGCGCACTATGTGCTTCGGGTGTTATCTCGCAAGACGATTACTACCAACTAGCTTTCGCTCGTGGCGATGCGATGGCGGCGACACCTGAACAAGGCGACAGCGGTACTATGTTTGCGGTCATTCTAGACGCAGACA
Organism: Vibrio sp. 10N.222.54.A3; assembly: GCF_041474095.1. Taxonomy (NCBI): domain Bacteria; kingdom Pseudomonadati; phylum Pseudomonadota; class Gammaproteobacteria; order Vibrionales; family Vibrionaceae; genus Vibrio; species Vibrio sp. 10N.222.54.A3. The sequence continues at coordinate 47,315 of NZ_JBFRTN010000074.1, read as the reverse complement.
AACTTCCAGCCGTTGAAAGCTGCATCAGCCAATTTGAAGGCGTGAGCATTGCCAACTACAACGCTCCGACTCAACTGGTTATTGCAGGTCCAACTGCGACGGTTCAACAAGCAGCACAAGCGCTAACTGAACAAGACTTCAAAGCGATTGCTCTGCCAGTGTCTGGCGCTTTCCACACACCGCTTGTTGCTCACGCTCAAAAACCATTTGCTTCTGCAATTGATAAAGCTTCATTCAGCGCTCCAACACTGCCGCTTTACTCAAATGCAACGGGCAAGCTGCACAGCAAAGACGCTAAAGCGATCAAGAAAGCGTTCAAGCAACACATGCTGCAATCGGTTCGTTTTAGCGAGCAAATTGAAGCGATGTACGAAGCCGGTGCGCGTGTATTCGTTGAGTTCGGTCCCAAGAACATTCTTCAAAAGCTGGTTGAAAAAACATTGGCTGATAAGAACGAAGAACTTTATGCAATCAGCATCAACCCAAACCCTAAAGGCGACAGTGACCAACAGCTTCGTTTAGCTGCCGTTCAACTGTGCGTGGCTGGTGTTTCATTAGACAACATTGACCCTTACCAAGCTGACATTGCTGAACCTGCAAAGGCATCACCAATGAACATCAAGCTGAATGCAACCAACTACATCAGCCCTGCTACTCGTAAGAAAATGGATCAATCATTGGCTTCGGGCAACGTCACCGAAAAGACTGAGATTGTTGAAGTGAAAGTTGAAGTCGAGAAAATCGTGGAAAAAGAAGTGATTAAAACAGAAATCGTTGAAGTACCTGTGGCTGCTCCTCAAGCTTCAAATGTACAACAGTCAGTTGCAGCAGCGCCAAGTGCACAAGTAGCTCAGCAACCTCAAGTGGCGCAAGCTGCACCAGCGACTATTCAACCAACAGCTTCAGTAACGGTTGATGAGTCTTCACTGCAATCATTCTTCAATGCTCAACAACAAGCAGCAGAAGTACATCAGCAGTTCCTTGCGATTCCTCAGCAATACGGTGACACGTTCAACACCCTAATGTCTGAGCAAGCGAAAATGGCAACAGCAGGCGTAGCAATTCCTGAGAACCTACAGCGTTCTATGGAGATGTTCCACCAGCACCAAGCTGAAACGCTAAAAGCTCACGCTCATTACCTAGAAATGCAAGCGCACAGCAACAACTCAGCACTTAACATGCTGACGCAAGGTTCAGTCGAAACAGCACAACCAACCTTCATTGCTTCTGTAAATGCTCAGCCAGCGATTCAAGCTCCAGCTACTCCAACAGCTATCGTCCAACAGCCTGTAGCTCAAGTACAAGCAGCACCTGTTCAAAATGTGGTAGCTCAGAAAGCTCCAGTACAGAAAGCCGTTCCTGCAGCTCAAGCAGCAGCGCCTGTTGCAGCCCAACCTGTACCAGTTAAAGCACAACCAGCTCCTGTAGCTGCACCAGTAGCTGCACCAGTAGCAGTACAATCAGCCGATGCTGAAAAAGTGATGCTTGAAGTCGTTGCCGAGAAAACGGGTTACCCAACGGAAATGCTTGATCTAGAAATGGACATGGAAGCAGACCTTGGTATCGACTCAATCAAGCGCGTAGAGATCCTTGGTACCGTTCAAGACGAAATGCCAAACCTACCTGAGCTGAACCCTGAAGATCTAGCTGAGTGTCGTACTCTTGGTGAAATCGTTACTTACATGAACAGCAAGATGCCAGCATCAGCGCCTGTGGCAGCACAGCCAAGCGTAACCGCTCCTGTTCAAGCAGCTAACGGTCTTGATGCAAAAGTCGTTCAACAAACCATGCTTGAAGTGGTTGCTGAGAAGACAGGTTACCCAACGGAAATGCTTGATCTAGAAATGGATATGGAAGCAGACCTTGGCATCGACTCAATCAAACGTGTTGAGATTCTTGGTACGGTTCAAGATGAACTGCCTACTCTTCCAGAGCTAAACCCTGAAGACTTAGCTGAGTGTCGTACTCTTGGCGAAATCGTTGCTTACATGAATACTAAAAGCATGAACAGCAAACTTCCAGCTTCTGCTCCTGTGCCTTCACTAGCACCAGCAGTTACTCCGGCAACATCTAACAACGGACTAGATGCGGCTGTCGTTCAAAAAACCATGTTAGAAGTAGTAGCAGAGAAAACGGGCTACCCGACTGAAATGCTAGACCTAGCAATGGATATGGAAGCTGACCTTGGTATCGATTCAATCAAGCGTGTTGAGATTCTTGGTACGGTTCAAGACGAGCTACCGACTCTTCCAGAACTAAACCCTGAAGACTTAGCTGAATGTCGCACTCTAGGCGAAATCGTAGCCTACATGAACAGCAAGCTTCCAGCTTCTGCTCCAGTAGCAGCTCAAGCATCTGCGCCAGCAGTATCAAACGGTTTAAACGCAGAACAAGTTCAAAGCACAATGTTGAGCGTAGTAGCGGATAAAACGGGCTACCCAACAGAAATGCTCGACCTAGCAATGGACATGGAAGCTGACCTTGGCATCGACTCAATCAAACGTGTTGAGATCCTTGGTACGGTTCAAGACCAACTACCAACCTTGCCAGAGCTAAACCCTGAAGACCTAGCTGAGTGTCGTACTCTGGGTGAAATTGTAGACTACATGAACAGCAAGCTAGCTCCGAATTCGGAAGCAGCGACAGTAGCTCCTGCTCCAGAAGCCGCTGTAGAAAGCACGAGCAACGACCTAAACCCTGCTCACGTTCAATCAACTATGATGGAAGTGGTTGCCGACAAAACAGGCTACCCAGCAGAAATGCTCGACCTAGCGATGGGCATGGAAGCTGACCTTGGTATCGATTCGATTAAACGCGTTGAGATCTTGGGTACGGTTCAAGACCAGCTACCAACGCTGCCAGAGCTAAACCCTGAAGACTTAGCTGAGTGTCGTACTCTTGGTGAAATCGTTACCTACATGCAAAGCAAGCTATCCGTTGCTGCACCTGTAGCGACTGCTAAAGCTGAATCAGTAACGCCTATCGCAGAAACAGCGACAGCGGAACTTCCTCCACACAATGAGGTAGCGCTAAAAAAGCTACCAGCGGCAGATAAACTCGTCGATTGTTTCTCAAAAGACGCTTGTGTCGTGATCACAGATGATGGTCACAACGCCGGTGTTCTAGCAGAAAAGTTGACCGCTAACGGCATTCAAGTTGCTGTAGTGCGTAGTGCTCTTTCTGCCGCGTCACCTTTAAACAGTGAAATCGCAAGCTACACACTCAACAGCGTCGATGATGCTGGTGTGACTGCAGTTATTAACGACATCGAAGCAGACCTTAAAACGTCGAACAAAGTGATTGCTGGCTTCATTCACCTACAAGCTATCGTTGATGCTAAACAAAGCAACGAGCAAGCGGTTAACTTGAATGCAGACTCAAGAGCTTCACTGACGACAGCGTTCTTATTCGCCAAGCACCTAAATGGCCAACTGAATGCCGTTTCTGGTCGTAGCGTGTTCTTCACACTAAGCCGTATCGATGGTGGCTTTGGTTACCTAGATACTAAGCAATTAGCGAATGCAGAACTTAACCAAGCGGCTCTATCTGGTCTAACTAAGACACTGAGCCATGAATGGTCAAACGTATTCTGCCGTGCATTGGATGCTGACGCTTCTATTGATGCTCGTCACCTAGCTGAAGCTATCACAGGTGAACTGTTCGATATCGATACCAACACGGTTGAAATCGGCCTTAGCCATACGGAAAACGGTGAATCTGGTCGTGCAACACTGATTGCGACAACACCAGGCGCTGCACAAACTAAAAACACAGGCGCTCAACTCACCAAGAGCGACAAAGTTCTCGTAACTGGTGGCGCTAAAGGCGTGACGTTTGAATGTGCACTGACGCTTGCTAAGCAATGTAAATCTCATTTCGTTCTTGCAGGTCGTAGTAAGCATATTACTTCAGTTGAGCTACCTCAGTGGGCACAAGGTAAGCAAGAGAAAGAGCTAAAACCAGCGGCTATCGCTCACCTACAAGCAACAGGTGACAAACCAACGCCGAAGAAAGTAGATGCCTTGCTAAAACCTGTATTGAGCAGCCTTGAAATCAACGCAGCACTTGCCGCTTTCAATGAGATCGGCGCGAGCGCTGAATACCTAAGCCTAGATGTATCGAACCATGAGTCAGTAGCAAAAACACTGGCAAACTTCGAAGGCATCACAGGTCTTATCCACGGTGCAGGTGTGCTGGCTGACAAGCATATTCAAGACAAAACGCTTGATGAACTGAACATGGTTTACGGCACCAAAGTGGGCGGACTAAAAGCGGTTCTTGGTGGTCTTGATAGCAGCAAGCTAAAACTGATTGCGATGTTCTCTTCGGCGGCGGGTTTCTACGGAAACACAGGCCAAAGCGATTACTCGATGTCTAACGAGATCCTAAACAAAGCGGCTCTACAACTATCTGCGCGTAACCCTCAAGCGAAAGTGATGAGCTTCAACTGGGGACCGTGGGACGGTGGCATGGTCAATGCAGCACTGAAACGTATGTTCACAGAGCGCGGTGTGTACGTGATTCCTCTTCAAGCGGGCGCAGAGCTATTTAGTTCTCAACTACTGAACGAAACTGGCATTCAACTGCTGGTTGGCACGAGCATGCAAGGTTCTGACAACAAGGAAGCTGCTGTAAAAAAGCTTAATGCGGAGTCTGTGCATCTTGCAGAGAGTCCGCTGAATACAAGCATCACTGTGACACGTCATCTTGACCCGAAGGCATTGCCTTTCATTCAAGATCACTGCATTGCCGGTAACCCAGTGTTACCGACAGTGTGTGCCATCCAATGGATGCGTGAAATCGCAGAGCAACAGTTAGGTGTGAACGTTAGCGTTCACAACTACAAACTGCTTAAGGGTGTGATTTTTGATACTGATGAAGTGAAAGAGCTGAAACTGGTTCTTTCCTCTGATGCTAAATCAAAAGATCAGCTAAAAGCAGTGATCAGTTGCCAAGGACGACCACAGTATCAAGCTCAGTTGCAAGTTGCCTCTGTGCAAGTGCCTGAAGATGTTCAACAAGCGTCAGCAAAACGCTTTGAGACCAACACTTCAGCACCTGTAACAACGGCACAAGCTCTATACAGTGACGGCACTCTGTTTCATGGACCAAGATTGCAAGGTATTACCTCAGTCGAACGCTTTGACGACTTAGGTTTATTGGCTCAATGCCAGTTGCCCCAGATTGAAAACAGCGACTGCGAAGCATTTATTCCTAAGCAAGGCTTTGGCGATAGCCAGCCATTTGCTGAAGATTATCTGTTGCAAGCCATGTTGGTATGGGCTCGATTGAAATACGGCGCGGCAAGCCTACCATCTGCAATCGGTGAGTTTGTTTGTTACGCACCGATGCACAATGGCGACCAAGGTTGGCTAGAGCTGAGCGTGATAAAAAGCACGGCTCGTTCGCTGCAAGCTGATATCTCGCTTTACCACCAAGATGGTCGTTTAAGCACGGTAATGAAAGGTGCAAAAGTCACCATCAGCAAGAGCTTAAATGACGCATTTTTGCCGAAATCTAGCTCAGCAGTATCGAAGAAAGAGGCGACTAAGAACGCAGAAAAGGAGCAATTGTCATAGTGACTGTTCCTACTAATAAAGCGATGCCATTGCGCATCGCTCTTTTAGCTCAGCCAGCAAACGCGGCTGAGCTTTCTGCCGACTTATTCCCCTCGCTCCCAGACATGATGACTGTTGAGATTGATGGCAATTTTGAACAAGCACTTGCTCACGCCATCGAGGCAGTCAATCAAGGTGGTGTGGTTAAACTTTGTTTGGATTCTCACTCTCCATCATTGGTGATGTTGAGTGCACTGACCGCGGCTCAGAATAAGATTCACCCACACGCGAATTTAGCGGGTTTTGTAGATACAGCTACCGGAGATAGCATTCAGCTAGCTCTGGATATGTCACGCCGCCCCGCTTCAGACTTAAGCCATCAACAGCAATACTCAGCCCTATCTGCTTCGCAGCAGTTTAATGAATTGTTGAATATGGTTAATGCGATATCGAGCCGTTCATTGCCGAGTTATTCATTACCGAGCCGTTCATTACCGAGCCATTATTGGTTCACTGAGCCGAACAAAGCACGTGTTGCTGCGTTAACTTTCAGCGAAGAAAACCAGAAATCCACCAGCCTGATATTGACTCAAGCGACCGGTTTGCACGAACCAAAGCCATTGCTAACGAGCGAGCGTTTGATGTTTGTGGTTTCTGGCTGCGAGCAAACTGAATTGGTTTCTCAGCTAACCTCGTTAAGAGAAGAGCTAAAATGCGTTAGTGATTCAACGGACAGCGAACTTACTATCGCCACCTTGATGCATTCAAACCTAAGCCACTTTCAAAGCGTTCAACACAATGTTGACCTTGGCGCAAACATCGTGATTCAAGCCGCTTCAATTGAGGCTGCACTACAAGAGATCACCGCGATAGAAAATGCGTTGCCAAAAGTAATGGGTGACAATAGCCACTACAAAACGCCAGCAGGCAGTTGTTTCTCACCGATGTCTCAAAGCAAAGGTGGTGTTGCATTTGTTTACCCTGGTGTTGGCACGGTTTATCCCGGCATGTTGCGCGAATTTCACCACCATTTCCCACAGTTATTTGCTCGCTTAGAACGCGAAGGTAACTTGAAAGAGATGCTACAGGCTGACAAAACCTACGCTGAAGACTCGCAAGAAATGTCGCTCAGTGAATTGGCAATTGCAGGTGTCGGCAGTAGTTATTTACTAACGCAGCTCTTGTGTGATGAATTCAAAGTGCAGCCAGACTTCGCTTTGGGTTACTCCAAGGGGGAAGCCTCCATGTGGGCGAGCTTAAATGTTTGGAAAAACCCACATGCGCTGATTGAGATGACTCAAACCAGTCCTATCTTCACCACGGCTATTTCTGGCGAACTCACCGCAGTACGTCAAGATTGGCAGCTGAACGGCGACGAAAGCATCCAATGGAATAGCTTTGTGGTTCGCAGTGATGCACAAGCGATTGAGGCTCTGTTACCAGAATTCCCACGCGCTTATCTAGCTATCATCCAAGGTGACACTTGCGTACTGGCAGGCTGTGAAAGCACCTGTCGTGCTCTGCTCAAGAAACTGGGTAAACGTGGCATTGCCGCGAATCGTGTTACCGCAATGCACACCACACCAGCATTGAGCCAACATAGCCAAGTACGTGAATTTTACACACAGCCACTGTTCGACGAGTTGCCAAAGCATATCCGCTTTATCAGCGCAGCAGGTCTACCGACTGGCGCCCCAATCAATATAGAGAGCGACAGCATCGCCCTTTCGATTGCCGATACTTTCTGTTCGACGCTGGATTTCACCGCGTTGATTCAGAGTGCACGTCAGCAAGGTGCTCGCCTGTTTGTTGAAGTGGGTGCCGATCGTCAAACCAGCACATTGATCGACAAGATCAATCGTAGCGACAACGTAGCAGACCAGTACTGCTCAATCGCTTCCAATGCCAAAGGCGGGGACGATATTGTCACGCTCATCAAATGCATTGGTCAGCTCATCACTCATCAAATTCCACTGTCTGTCGAGCCACTTATTCAAGGGTTAGAACAACAGTTCACCACCGCTAAGCAATTAAGTGGTGTGTCTCAAGGCAGCGCAGTAAATCATCAAGGAGAGCTAGTATGAGTTCTCAATATCAGGCTCAGAATAAGCAGCAAGTGAAGTGTAATAAGATCGCGATTGTCGGTATTGCCAACCAATACCCGGAAGCTGATACGCCAAAAGATTTTTGGCAAAACTTGCTGAACAAAAAAGATTCTCGAACCACATTAAGCGCTGAAAAGTTAGGTGCTAAACCTGAAAGCTATCAGGGTGTGCAAGGTGAGTCAGACCGCTTTTACTGTGACAAAGGCGGCTACATCGAAAACTTCAATTTCGATAACAATGGCTACCGCTTAACAGCAGAATCATTCAACGGTGTTGACCAGAGTTTCCTATGGGCTTTGGATACCAGTCGTAAGGCGTTAGTCGACGCCGGCATTAGTTTAAATGCCGATGTTTTAGAGCGCACAGGCGTGATCATGGGTGCCCTTTCGTTCCCAACAACACGCTCAAACGACCTGTTTCTACCGATGTATCATTCAGTGGTCGAGAAAGCACTTAAAGATAAATTGACTAATGACCAGTTTTCACTGCTACCAACCAATGAAACCGCTCAAGACCTCAACCCGATCAACGGCGCTGCTGCACACAACGCCTCTAAGTTAGTGGCTGATGCGCTAGGTTTAGGCAACGTGCAACTTAGCTTAGATGCGGCATGTGCAAGCTCAGTGTATTCATTGAAGTTAGCGTGTGATTACTTGAACACAGGCAAAGCCGACATGATGTTGGCAGGTGCGGTATCAGGTGCTGACCCATTCTTTATCAACATGGGTTTTTCCATCTTCCACGCTTACCCTGATCACGGTGTATCGGTTCCGTTTGATAGCAACAGTAAAGGTCTGTTTGCTGGCGAAGGTGCCGGTGTGTTAGTCCTAAAACGCTTAGCTGATGCAGAACGTGATGGCGACAATATCTATGCAGTTGTCAGCGGTATTGGCTTGTCGAACGATGGCCGTGGCCAGTTCGTATTAAGCCCAAACAGCAAAGGACAAGTGCAAGCCTTTGAACGCGCATACGAAGCATCAAACCTAACACCAGACAGCATTGAAGTGATTGAGTGTCACGCAACCGGCACGCCATTAGGTGACAAGGTTGAGTTAACCTCAATGGAGCGTTTCTTTGCTGACAAATTGAATGGTTCTAACCCGCCATTGATTGGCTCTGCGAAGTCAAACCTCGGCCACTTACTGACTGCTGCGGGTATGCCGGGGATCATGAAGATGATCTTTGCGATGAAAGAAGGCGTGCTTCCTCCAAGTATTAATTTGGACAAGCCACTGTCTTCACCAAAAGGTTTATTTGGTTCACAGACCCTACCAACACAGGTTCAACCTTGGCCAAGTAAAACGGGCAACCAAGAGCGCTGTGCGGGTGTTTCTGTATTTGGTTTCGGTGGTTGTAATGCTCACTTACTGCTTGAAGCGTATTCAGACACCAGTCATGTAAACCAGACTCTAGAGTCGGCTTCTCCAAGCCTACAACCGTCTAATTTAAGCATTACAGGCCTAGCGTCTCACTTTGGCTCTCTGCAAAGCATCAACGCGCTGAACACAGCGATTGAGACCAACAACGATGCTTTCATTGCTTTACCTAAGAAACGCTGGAAAGGCTTAGACCAACATCCAGAACTACTGAGTCAGTTTGGTTTACACGGTATTCCAAACGGAGCCTACATCGATCAGTTCGATCTCGACTTCCTTCGCTTCAAAGTGCCACCAAATGAAGATGACCGTTTGATCTCTCAGCAGTTGCTACTGATGAAAGTTGCAGACGAAGCGATCAAAGATGCCAAGCTTGTTGCTGGTCAAAAGGTTGCTGTACTCGTCGCAATGGAAACTGAGCTTGAGATGCACCAATTCCGTGGACGCGTAAACCTGCATAGCCAACTGGCCGACAGCTTTGCCAACATGGGTATTGAGCTAACACAAGATGAATACCAATCGCTAGAAACCATCGCGATGGACAGTGTGATGGACGCAGCCAAGCTGAACCAATACACCAGTTTCATCGGCAATATCATGGCTTCGCGCATCTCTTCATTGTGGGACTTTAACGGCCCAGCCTTTACGATTTCAGCTGCTGAACAGTCGGTTGCTCGTTGTATCGATGTCGCACAAAACTTGATGTCGCAAGAATCAATGGATGCCGTTGTAATTGCAGCCGTTGACCTTAGTGGCAGTGCAGAACATGTGATTCTGAAGAACAGCGTGAGCCCAGTGTCACTTGCTCCAAAATTCGGACAGCCGCAAGACGGCAGTTGGAATGTGGGCGAAGGCGCAGGTGCAATTGTTCTTGTGGAAGAGAGTCGAGTGGCGAGCAACCAAGATACAGCTTACGGCAGTATCAACGCATTGGCCTTTGGTTCAAGCGAGCGTAACAATGCCGTTGCTGATGAGTTACTGACTCAAGTCGGTATGAGCTCAAACGATGTTTCTCTGCTTGAGCTTAACCATGCACCTGAATCTTCATTACATCAGTCTTCGTCTCTAAGTTTCGCGAACACAAAGACAATTCAAGCGAGTCAACGTGTTGGTCACTGCTCTGCAGCTTCTGGGATGGCAAGCCTGCTACACGGTCTGCTCAACCTGAACCTTGCACCTCTGAACCCGAATGTCAGTTCTAAGAACGCGATTGTTGCCAACATCAGCGAAGGACAATGTTCACAGCTGCTACTAAGCCAATCGAATGTTGAATCTCAGTCACTGTCCGTTCGTTTAGACAATGAACTGGCGAGCGATGCTAAACGTCAATTGGTTAAGCAAGTTACTCTTGGTGGTCGCGATATTTATCAACACATCGCAGAGACACCAATCGCTAACCTAGCGCATATTCAACAGAAAGCTTCTGGTAAACAAGCAGCAAGAGTGGCGTCGGTTCCAACGACAGCAAGCATTCAAGCAACCCTTGCGCAAAGAGCACTAGAGCCAGTCATCGAAACTCCTACATCAGTATCCCCTACTCTGGCGCCAACTCGCCACAGTCAGCTAACAGGTAACCACAGCAATATGACTCATGTCCTATCCGCTAAAAATGGCGCGTCTCAAGTCGACGCAGCTTCACAGCAGCAACAAAATCTAAGCCAAAACCAAGCTTTTGCTCAAAATCAGCAAGCAGCTCAACAGGTACACAAAGCATTCTTGCACACTCGTGCCCAAGGCATGCAGATGGCTGATACACTACTCAAAGCACAGCTAAACGCAGTTACGTCTGGTTTAGATAGCTCAGCCGCTTCTCAACAAACGCCAGCTCAGCCTATTCAAGCTCAACCAGCTCAGGTTCAGGAAGCACCAGTCAACGTACTTACGACGCCAGCACCAGTAAAACCTATCCGTAAACCATGTATCTGGGATTACGATGATTTGGTTGAATACGCTGAAGGCGACATCGCCAATGTATTTGGCCCTGATTACGCAATCATCGATAGCTACTCGCGCCGCGTTCGCTTGCCAACCACCGACTACCTACTGGTATCTCGTGTAACCAAGCTAAACGCGACCGTTAACGAGTACAAGCCAAGCACAATGACCACCGAATACGACATCCCAGTTGATGCGCCGTATCTTGTTGATGGTCAAATTCCTTGGGCTGTTGCAGTTGAATCTGGTCAGTGTGATCTAATGCTGATCAGCTACTTAGGTATCGATTTTGAAAACAAAGGCGAGCGAGTTTATCGCCTGCTTGATTGTACGCTGACTTTCCTTGGTGACTTGCCTCGTGGTGGCGATACGCTGCGTTACGATATCTCAATCAACAACTTTGCTCGCAATGGCGACACGTTGCTGTTCTTCTTCTCGTACGAATGTTTCGTTGGCGACAAGATGATCCTCAAAATGGATAACGGCTGTGCGGGCTTCTTCACGGACGAAGAGCTAGCAGATGGCAAAGGTGTGATTCACACTGAAGATGAAATCAAGGCTCGTAAGCTTGCAACTAAGCAACGCTTCGACCCTATGTTGCACTGCCCTAAAACCCAGTTTAACCACCAAGAGCTGCGTCATCTACTGACTGCCAACATTGCAGAATGTTTTGGTCCAACTCACCAATCCAATAGCCACCAGCCTTCTCTATGCTTCAGCTCAGAGAAGTTCATGATGATCGAAAAGGTTAGCCGTGTTGAACCGCAAGGCGGCACATGGGGACTTGGTCTGATTGAAGGTCACAAGCAGCTAGAGCCTGAGCACTGGTACTTCCCTTGTCACTTCAAAGATGACTCAGTAATGGCTGGTTCTTTGATGGCAGAAGGTTGTGGTCAACTGCTTCAATTCTTCATGATGCACCTTGGCATGCATACGCTTGTTCAAAATGGTCGTTTCCAACCGCTTGAAAATGCGCCTCAACAAGTACGCTGTCGTGGACAAGTGCTACCACAATCGGCAGAGCTGACTTACCGTATGGAAGTGACTGAGATTGGTCTAAGCCCTCGCCCATACGCGAAAGCCAACATCGATATTTTGCTGAACGGCAAAGTGATTGTTGATTTCCAAAACTTGGGTGTGATGATCAAAGAAGACGACGAATGTACTCGTTACCTACCTTCTTTAGAAACAGCTGTCGCGACCCCTGTTATCGAAAGCTTGGACCATAAAAACTTGGGCCATACGCCAGCAGTGAACCAACAAGCTTCAGCAAATGCGCCACTTATGGCGCAAATTGAAGACCTAGAAACGGCGCCAAATAAAGGTGTGGTACCTCTTCAACACGTTGAAGCTCCGGTAACGCCTGATTACCCGAACCGCACACCCGATACGGTTCCGTTCACGCCATACCACATGTTCGAGTTCGCAACCGGTAATATCGAGAAATGTTTCGGCCCTGACTTCTCTATCTACCGTGGCATGATTCCACCACGTACTCCGTGTGGTGACTTACAGCTAACCACTCGTGTGGTTGAGATCGATGGTAAGCGTGGCGACTTTAAGAAACCTTCATCATGTATCGCAGAATACGAAGTGCCAGAAAATGCATGGTACTTTGATGAAAACAGCCACCACACCTTAATGCCTTATTCGGTATTGATGGAGATTTCACTGCAGCCAAACGGATTTATCTCTGGCTACATGGGCACCACGCTTGGCTTCCCAGGTGAAGAACTGTTTTTCCGTAACCTAGATGGCAGCGGCAAAATGCTGCGTAACGTCGACTTGCGTGGCAAAACGATTACCAACGATTCTCGTCTACTTTCAACGGTAATGATGGGCACTAACATCGTACAGAGCTTCAGCTTCGAACTGAGTACTGACGGCGTGCCTTTCTACGAAGGTACGGCGGTATTTGGTTACTTCAAGGGCGCAGCACTGAAAGATCAACTTGGTTTGGACAACGGTAAAGTGACTCACCCTTGGCACGTTGATAACAACCGCACGCCGGATGTAAACATCAACCTACTAGACAAAACGACTCGTTACTTCAATGCACCTGTTTCTGCTACTGGTGAAGTGCAAGAGAACTACCAACTGGCTGGAGGTCGCTTGAACTTTATCGATACTGTGCAGATCACCAGCGATGGTGGTAAAGACGGTCTTGGTTACCTATACGCTGAGCGTACGATTGACCCAAGTGATTGGTTCTTCCAATTCCACTTCCATCAAGATCCTGTAATGCCAGGTTCTCTAGGTGTCGAAGCGATCATCGAGCTAATGCAAACCTATGCGCTAAACAAAGATCTTGGCGCTGACTTCCGCAATCCAAAGTTCGGTCAAATCCAATCTGAAGTGAAATGGAAATACCGTGGTCAGATTAACCCTCTGAACAAACAGATGTCTCTCGATGTACATATCACAGCGGTTAAAGACGAAGACGGCAAACGCACCATCGTTGGTGACGCAAACCTGAGCAAAGATGGTCTGCGTATTTACGAAGTGAAAGACATCGCCATTTGTATCGAAGAAGCATAAGCCTGACACGGAACTAGGAAAGAAATAATTATGACAACTCAAACTACTATCAATAACGAAAAGCTATCTCCGTGGCCTTGGCAGATTGAAGAGAACACAACTCATTTTGATAGCGCGGCAATGTCGACCATCTTAAAAGACTTAAGCCTTGCTTGTTACGTAGTGAGCCACCCAGAAAAAGGCTTAGGCGTCAGCCAACAAGCTGAAATTACATCGGGTGATTCAGCAAGTGCAGCGAACAGCCAACCTGTTAGCGCATTTGCTCCTGCACTCGGTACACAAAGCTTGGGCGACGAAGAGTTTCGTCGCTGTCATGGCGTAAAATACGCGTACTACGCAGGCGCAATGGCCAACGGCATCTCATCTGAAGAGCTTGTAATTGCGCTTGGTCAGGCAGGCATTCTTTGTTCATTTGGCGCGGCAGGCTTAATCCCGTCTCGCGTTGAGCAAGCGATCAACCGTATTCAAGCAGCGCTACCAAACGGCCCTTACGCGTTTAACCTGATTCACAGCCCAAGTGAACCTGCACTAGAGCGCGGCAGTGTAGAGCTGTTTTTGAAGCACAAAGTGAAAACGGTTGAGGCTTCAGCCTTCTTAGGTTTAACACCGCAAATTGTTCACTATCGTGCTGCTGGTCTAAGCCGTGATGCAAAAGGCGAAATCCAGATTGGCAACAAAGTCATCGCAAAAGTGAGCCGTACTGAAGTCGCAAGCAAGTTCATGCAGCCTGCTCCTGTGAAAATGCTGCAAGCTTTGGTTGATGAAGGTCGAATCACAGCAGAACAGATGGAGCTAGCACAGTTGGTTCCAATGGCGGATGACATTACTGCAGAAGCGGATTCTGGTGGTCACACCGATAACCGCCCTCTAGTTACCCTGTTACCAACGATTCTTGCGTTGAAAGAACAGATCCAAGCTCAGTACCAATTCAAAACACCGCTGCGTGTTGGTTGTGGTGGTGGCGTCGGCACGCCTGACGCAGCTCTAGCAACGTTTAACATGGGCGCGGCATACATTGTTACTGGTTCTATTAACCAAGCCTGTGTTGAAGCTGGCGCGAGCGAACACACACGTAAGCTGCTTTCGACAACTGAAATGGCTGACGTGACTATGGCTCCGGCAGCAGACATGTTCGAAATGGGCGTGAAGCTGCAAGTGGTTAAGCGCGGTACCTTGTTCCCAATGCGTGCAAACAAGCTTTACGAGATCTACACACGCTACGACTCCATTGAAGCGATTCCAGTTGAAGAACGTCAAAAGCTAGAGAAGCAAGTATTCCGTTCAACACTGGATGATATTTGGGCGGGGACTGTGGCGCACTTTAACGAGCGCGATCCTAAACAGATAGAACGCGCTGAAGGCAACCCAAAGCGTAAAATGGCGTTGATCTTCCGTTGGTACTTGGGTCTTTCTAGCCGTTGGTCAAACACCGGCGAACAAGGTCGTGAGATGGATTACCAAGTATGGGCTGGCCCTGCACTTGGCGCATTCAACGCATGGGCGAAAGACAGCTACCTAGATGATTACCAGCAGCGTAATGCAGTCGACCTAGCAAAACACCTAATGCACGGCGCAGCCTACTTGGCTCGTGTTAACCTGCTGACTTCGCAAGGTATCAAGCTTGATCCGGAACTAGCACGCTGGAAGCCGACGCAAAGAATGGCCTAAGCATTTCAATACAGCGTTAATTAAGCTCAACGAATAAAAAAAGCGACCTTAACGGGTCGCTTTTCTTTTGGTTATTCTTCTTAAACTAGCTAAGAGATTAAGACTTCTGCATACGCTTTTTCAAGCGCGCTAAATCAATTGCACTTGAGCGTACAGTAAGCTTGATGCATTCGTAGTCGTATTCTTCCTTCACCACACTCATGTTTGAGCGAATCTCACCGATGATGCCTTGTCCAGAATAAGGAATCGTGATCTCTTCTTCGATCATGCCTTGTTCAGCAACACCTACAATGTACTTGTGCAGCTTGGTGATATCTAACGGGTCACGAGTTGACGTTAGCATCGCATCTGGGAATTCTTCGATCAGCTCTAACTGTTCCTCTTCGCTCAATCTATCGCACTTGTTCAGTACTAATAGCTTTTCGCTGCCTTCAACGCCCACTTGCGCTAGTACTTCATGTACCACCTCAAGCTGTGCGCGAAATGAAACGTCAGAAGCATCAACCACATAAAGCAGCAATGAAGCATCATGCGCTTCTGCTAGCGTTGAGTGGAATGAGGCAACAAGATCGTGTGGCAGTTTCTTGATGAAACCCACTGTATCCGAAACCAGAATACGCGGCTGAGTAATTGGTTGAAGCGCACGCACCGTGGTATCTAAGGTCGCGAATAGCTTGTCTTCACCACTCACTTCTGTTGCGGTCATTGCACGCATCATCGAAGATTTACCCGCGTTGGTGTAACCAACTAGAGCAACAGTGAAAAGCTCCGAACGCTGAGTGCGTCGGTTCTTCATTTCGTCTTGTACGCTAACCAGCTCACGCTTAAGTGCAGCAATTTGGTCACGTACTTTACGGCGGTCTAGCTCTAGTGAAGTTTCACCTGCACCCTGACCCATTTGACGCTCTTTATCACCGTCGGCCGTCTCACGCAGTCGAGGCACTAGGTAGTTTAGTCGAGCGATTTCAACTTGCAGACGTGCGGTACGAGTACGAGCATGACGGCTGAAGATCTCAATGATGATGCCTGTACGGTCAAACACCTCGACACCCAAGTGAGCTTCTACATTACGCAGTTGAGATGGGCTCAAATCACAGTCGAATACCACTACGTCAGCAGTACCAAACTCCACGTCTTCAGATGGAAGATCATCAAAATCTAACTCATCGATACCAGCACGAAAATCAAAAGACTCATCGATAAAATCTTCATCTTCGGCTTCTTCAATCGAACCTTGGTAACCGGTTAAGTGTGCAATTTCTGCAAGCTTACCTGCGCCCAACACGTTTTGTCGTTGTGTTGAACTGTGGTGCTGTGATTGTGTACCGACCACTTTAAACCCTAGGGTTGTTACTAAGCGAGCAAGTTCGGCAAGAGACTCTTTTGCTTCGTCACCTTTGAAGTCCGGTGTCGTAATAGAAATAAGTAAAGCGTTACTAGCTGAGGGTTTTGCTGTTAGTTTCATGTATTCTTCTGTTTATGCACTAATGTGCAACCTAGTATTTGGTCTAAAGTAGCGCGATCCTACGCTGTTCTCGGTCAGCTTTATAGAGCTAACGGAGGCTATTTGGCGATATTATTGCAGTTAATCCATTTATCTCGTTTATCCCTCTGTTTTCGTGAGGAAATAAAACAGGCTAAAACAACAAAAAAGACAGCATCACGTTACTTATTAGTAATTAGTGATACTGCCTTTGCTTAAGCTTAGACTCTCATTGAGCTACTGTCTCAAAAACTAAAAATCAATTCTCGCTTCAGTCTGAGCATCAAAGAATACCGCCTTTGATAAGTCAAAATGCAGCGGCGCCATTTGCCCAACTGACACTTCAAATTCTGGCGACAAGCGACATGCCACTTCTTGGTCGTTCACTTTCACCATCGCAATCGTATCTGGCCCTGTTGGTTCTAGCACTTCTAACTGCAAGTCTAGCTTGGTCGTTGCCGACAAATCTTCACTTTCCTGCTCGGTAATATGTTCAGGGCGCAGGCCAATCACCACTTCTTTGCCATCTTGCTCACGCATGCTTTGTGGTAATCGAATGTGGTGCTCTTGCTCAGCTGTACCCGTTACTTTGATGATCGGATTCTGCTCATCATCCAAATCCACCATGGTCTTAATGAAGTTCATAGATGGTGAACCCATAAAGCCCGCCACGAACATGTTATTTGGCTTGGTGTAGATCTCTTGCGGCGTACCGAGTTGCTGCAGTTCACCATCTTTCATCACCGCAATACGATCCGCCAAGGTCATCGCCTCTATTTGGTCATGGGTGACGTAGACAATGGTGGTGTTCAGCTTTTGGTGCAGACGTTTGATCTGGTGTCGCATCTCGACACGTAGCTTGGCATCCAAGTTAGAAAGCGGCTCATCGAACAGATACAGCTTAGGACGACGCGCCAAAGCGCGCCCCATAGCGACACGTTGACGCTGACCACCAGATAGCTGCGATGGTTTACGATCAAGCAGTTGTTCGATTTGTAGCATTTCAGCGACGCGATTCACTTCTGCGTCGATTTCGTCTTGTGGCATCTTGCGGATCTTCAAGCCGAAGGCGATATTGCCGCGTACCGTCATGTTTGGGTAAAGTGCGTACGACTGGAATACCATCGCGATGTCGCGGTCTTTAGGTTCAACCTGCGCCACGTCAACACCATCAATCACGATTTCACCCGAGCTAATATTTTCTAGCCCAGCAATGGTGTTCATTAGGGTGGATTTTCCACACCCCGAAGGGCCGACAAGTATCAAGAACTCCCCCGAATCGATACTGATGTCGATGCCCTTTAACGTTTCGTTGTCCGCGTTGCGATAGGTTTTACGGATCTGTTTTAAATCTAATGTTGCCATGGGTAATTATCCTTTTACTGATCCTGCCGTTAGGCCACGAACAAAATATTTTCCTGCGAAGACATACACCAACAGCGTTGGCAGCGCGGCGATGATCGCGGCAGCCATATCAACGTTGTATTCTTTAACGCCCGTGCTGGTGTTGACTAAGTTATTTAATGCTACGGTGATTGGCTGAGTCTCTGAGCCGGAATAGACCACTCCGAACAAGAAGTCATTCCAAATCGCGGTGAACTGCCAGATCACCGTCACCATGATGATTGGTGTCGAGATCGGTAATAAGATCTTGAAGAAAATCGTAAAGAAGCCAGCACCATCGAGCTTTGCCGCCTTGATCAATTCATCAGGAATCGAGATATAGAAGTTACGGAAAAACAGTGTAGTAAATGCCATACCGTAGATAACGTGCACAATCACCAAGCCGATGGTTGTGTTCGCTAGCCCCATCTTGCCGAGCATGGTTGCCATTGGTAGTAGCACCACTTGGAATGGAATGAAGCAGCCAAATAACAACAAGCTAAAGAACAGGTTTGAACCTTTGAATTGCCATTTCGTCACCACATAACCATTGAATGCACCCAACAATGTTGAAATCGCAACCGCAGGAATCACCATTTGGAACGAGTTCCAGAAGTAGCCTTTGATGCCTTCACATTTAACGCCAGTACAAGCGGTGTCCCACGCTTTATACCAAGCATCAAACACCCACTCTTTCGGCAAACTCATCAAGTTACCCGCCTTAATGTCTGGCAAAGTTTTGAATGAGGTCAGTACCATTACGAACAGTGGCATTAAATAAACTAAGCAGAAGAAAAGCAGTGCTGAATAGATAAATATTCGAGCAAAATTGATGTTATTCATCATGACTTTTTCTCCCTAAGTTCAGAGTAAAGATAAGGCACGAGAATCGCTAAGATACCAGCAAGCATCATCATGGCACTGGCAGCACCAAGGCCAATTTGTCCGCGAGTAAAGGAGTGTGCGTACATAAATAGCGCAGGAAGATCCGATGAATAACCTGGGCCACCTGCCGTCATTGCCGTCACAAGGTCGAAACTCTTAATCGCAATGTGTGACGTGATGATCACCGCACTGAAAACCACAGGACGCAAGCAAGGTAAAATGATTTTGAGATAGATAGTGGGTAAGCTTGCCCCATCGATTTGAGCCGCTTTGATGATTGAAGAATCGATGCCACGCAGACCGGCTAAGAACATCGCCATCACAAACCCTGAAGACTGCCAAAGTGCTGCGATAACCAAGGTATAGACCGACATTTCAGAGTCGACTAACCAATCGAATTTGAAGTCGGTAAAGCCCCAATCTTGCATCAGTTTTTCAATGCCAAGACCCGGATTGAGAATCCATTTCCAAGCGGTACCCGTCACGATGAATGACAAGGCCATTGGGTATAAATAAATGGTACGAATCGCGCCTTCTTGACGGATGTTCTGGTCAAGCAATACCGCCAAACCCACACCCAACAAGATAGCAATCGCCATGAACAGAAAACCAAACACACCGAGGTTGGTGATTGAGGTGATCCAGCGATCGTTGTCCATCAGCTTTTCATATTGAGCTAAACCAACAAAGTTGAAGCTCGGTAAAAATCGAGAATTCGTAAACGACAGCGCCGCCGTCCAGAATATATAGCCGTAGATACACACCACGGTCACTAACGCGGTCGGCGCCAGTACAATCTTGGGTAACCAATGTTGCAACCTGTCAGCAAAGCTAGGCTTGGGCGCAGGCTGGCTCCTTGTGGGTTTTGGAGTCGACTCAGTCAAAACATGCTCCATAACTTATCCTTGTTGCACAATCGAGCCAATGGCTTACCTTTCGGCACCACATCAGCATCACGCATATCAGAATTGGGAGTGAAGAGTAGATAGGCTCCCTACGAGCCTACCCACCCTGGGGGTTTGGTAAAGCAACACAACCCGTCACTCACGTGCGTTGTGTGTCGCTTATCAAGTTATATTAGATAGCCGCTTTCACAGCTTTCGCTAACTTAGCCGCCGCTTGTTTTGGATCGGCATCTTTTTCGTTGAAGAAGTTGGTTACCACGTCGTAAATCGCGCCTTGAGCGTAGCTTGTTGTCGCTAGGCCGTGAGCCATACTCGGAACAAGATCGCCAGATTTCGCACTCGCTTTGAAGGTTGCCATTGAATCCAACGCACATTGGTCGAACTTAGACATGTCCATATCTAGACGTACAGGGATAGAACCCTTGTTAAGGTTGAAGACTTCTTGGAAATCTTTGGTAAGAATGGTTTTCGCTAGGTCTTGCTGCGCTTTTTGGTTCTCTTTGTCACTCAGCTCAAAGAACGCAAAGCTATCGATGTTGAAAGTGAATTGGCCATCAGTGCCCGGTGCTGGTGCACAGATGTAATCTTTACCCGGTACTTTGCCTGCCGCAGTAAATTCACCTTTCGCCCAGTCACCCATGATCTGCATTGCCGCTTCGCCATTGATAACCATCGAAGTTGCTACGTTCCAATCACGACCCGGAGAGTTGCTGTCGATGTAATCACGCATCTTTTTGAACTTGGTGAACACTTCCACCATTTTGTCGCCAGATAACACGTCCATATCCAGATCAACGAACGCTTTGTTGTAATCTTCACTGCCTAGTACATCAAGTGCTACAGCTTCGAATACCGTAGCGTCTTGCCAAGGTTGACCACCGTGAGCCAGTGGAATGAAGCCAGCCGCTTTAATCTTGTCTGCGGCAACAAAGAACTCATCTAACGTAGTTGGAACCGTCACTCCTGATTTTTCTAAAACAACAGGGTTAGCCCAAAGCCAGTTAACACGGTGAACGTTGACAGGAACCGCCACATATTCGCCATCCCACTTCATCACTTTAGTGACCACTTCTGGCAGTAGCTCATCCCATTGTTCTTGTTTCGCCGTTGCATCGAGAGACGCTAGAAAACCTAAACCACCCCACTCTTGAATATCATGACCTTTGATCTGCGCGGCAGATGGAGGATTGCCCGACACTGCTCGAGTTTTCAAAACAGTCATCGCACTTTCACCGCCGCCACCAGCAACAGCGAAATCTTTCCAAGTATGGCCTTGTTCTTCAATCATCTCTTTCAGTACCGCTGCGGATTTCGCTTCGCCACCGGCAGTCCACCAGTGAAGCACTTCCACTTCACCAGCTTGAGAAAATGTTGAGGCAGCAAGAAGAGATAGAGTAAGTAGGGTTTTATTGATTTTCATTATTATCTTCCATGTTTTAGCGGACTCGACGTCCGGTTCAATAAAGAGTCTACTTATTTTGATTTTTAGGATTGAAACAAAAGGTAAGCCCTATGTAACATAATTGTTACGTTAGACTTCTAGGCCTGTTGGGATATAGACTTTGGCTTCTAAGCCACCTTGAGAGGAGTTGCGAATAATGAGATCTCCGCCGTGTCCATGCAGGATATTTCGGCAGATCCCGAGGCCAAGACCGTGTCCTTGATCATCCGTTGCTAACCTAAAGTAAGGTTCAAAAACTAACTCTAGCTTGTCTTCTGGAATACCGAGACCACGGTCTTGAATGGTCACGACCACCCAAAGATCATCACCGCTGATTTCAACAACTGCTGAGGAACCATACTTAACCGCGTTGTCGATTAAGTTGGTGAGTACACGCTTTATCGCCAGTGGTTTAGCGACCAATGGCTCAATGACGACCGGCTCGAACTCAACCTTTGTCTGATACTGGTTATGAGATTCAATCACTGCAAGTACCATTTCGTTGAGGTCAATAATGGCATTATTCTCGTGTAGATCGGTGTCTCTTACCGCTTGCAAAGCACCTTTAACCATCATCTCAAGCTCATCGAGATCTTTGTTGAATTTGTCTTTCTTTACTTCACTCTCCAACAACTCTGCACGCAATCTAAGCCGTGTTATTGGTGTCTTTAAATCATGTGAGATTGCAGAGAAAAGGTGCTCACGGTCGGCAACATAGCGACGAATCCGTTGTTGCATTCGATTAAACGCTCGGGTCGCCGTCACCAGCTCAGTAGCCCCCTCTTCGTTAAGTGGCGGCTGCTGAATATCCATACTCATCTCATTGGCCGCTCTTGCTAATTTTTTAAGAGGGCGTACTTGCCGACGAATCATCAAGTAAGTCAAAACCAAAAGAATGAGGGTCGAGGAAACTAAGAAGATCACCTGTTCTCTGCCGAGAATCGTATCGTCGAGTTTGACGTAAGGCGCAGGCAACAACGCGGCGATATACACCCATTCATGACTGGCTAATTCTATCTGAACAACCAGAATAGGAGGGTTAAGAGGTTCTAAGGTTAAAGTATGATGTGCCCACGATCGTGGGAGATCGCTCAAGTAGATGTCATTTTTAAGCAAACGAAGATGTTCAGGGCGAGAGAAATCAACCCGCACTGATTCGACTTTATTGAGCTTGCTACTCAAAACACTTTCTATCGCTTCAATCGAGGCGGTTTTTAAACGGGTATCAGGGATCGGTTCGACAATCAACGCCTCTTTATTGAAAGAAACGAAGAAGCGCGTACCGCCCATATTGCGGATTTGATCCAACACGATATGGCGATATTTAACGGGCAGAGACTGGAAGAAAGTCACCGTCGAGGCAAACATATTGGCCATGCTTGAAGAGGCAGAACGAATCCCCTCCAGTTCTTTGTGTTTGGATTCGCTATACCAAATAGACGTTGCGATACCTTGAGCTATCACCACAGCTAACAAGGTCAGTAACAATGTTCTGGCAACCAAAGAGTTTGGCTTTAACCGACTCAACCCGTTCATAGGAAATACTTCATTGCCGAGGTGCTCATTAACATCACTTGATTATCAGTGTTCATACTGAACAGGCACAGCGAGGATATAGCCATTACCGCGCATGGTTTTGATGTAGTGAGGATACTTGCCACTGTCGCCCAATCGGCTTCTCAGACGACTAAGCTGCACATCAATGCCTCGCTCAAAAGGCAACGCTTCACGGCCTCTGGTCGCGAATGAGATAGTGTCACGGTCGAGAACTTCGTTAGGGCGAGTTAAGAACAACATCAACAGAGAAAAATCACTGCCCGACAAATCCATCTCTTCCGAGTTTTCATTGTGGGAAATTCGATGCGCTAACGTATCAAGCGTCCAATCACCAAAAACAATCTGTTTTGGCAATGCATCACTTGTCTTGTCATCCACCACTTGAACGCGGCGCAACAACGCTTTGATACGCGCCATTAACTGACGAGGGCTAAACGGCTTGGCAATGTAATCATCAGCACCAATTTCTAAGCCGATAATTTGGTCGGTTTCATCCGATACGGCAGTCAGCATGATGATAGGCACATTCGATTGCTTACGGACGCGTTGACACAAGGTAAAACCATCGTCACCGGGTAGCATCACATCAAGCAGAATCAGATCTGGATAACCTTGGTTTTGCAGATGAGCTTCTAGTTCAACACCATCTCCCACAGAAGAAACATCGAAACCAGATTTTGTAAGGTACTCTTCCAGCAGCTCGCGGATTTCTTGATCATCATCCACCACGAGAATTCGAGTATTTGTTGGCATCGCCCAAACCTATTAAATTTACAACTTATTCACATAGTGTATAGGCTGGCCGATTGTTTGATTATTGACATGTTTGTAAAGTTAGAAGAACAAACAGATAAAGATCACAACTTAGTGACCTCTATCTGAATCTTTAGGGCTTAATCCGCTATTGGTTGGTTATGAAGAGCAGCTGATCTCCATGGCTTTACCCCACTCAGGAGGTAGAGCCGCAAGGTATTCATAATCCGGGTGTTCCGCATAAGGGTCTGCCAGTACCACCATCAAAGCGTCAATATCGCTGCTATCACCGCGCTCTGCTTTGTCTATCGCTAGCTGAGCTAGGTAGTTTCTGAGGATGTATTTCGGGTTTACCTGTCTCATATTTTCGCAGCGCTCGACCACTGAGCTATCTTCCAATTCGCAGCGTTGTAAGTAGTTATCTACCCACAGTTTTGCTGCCTCTCGATCAATTATCAGATCAATCACTTCTTGTGGCGACAAGGTGTCTAGGTTCGATAGCGTTCTAAAGAACCTTGGGTAGTCGACTTTGTTTTGCGACATCAGCTCGAACATAGATTCAAACAAACGACTGTCGCCTTCTTGTTTCGAAAGTAGCCCCAACTTACGACGCATCATCTGACTAAAGTAACCGTTCATTTGCGGTTCGTACTGCTCTAAAGCCGCCTCTAAGTCGGCCTTATCCACCAGCGGAGAAAGTGAGTGAGCCAGTGCCGACAGGTTCCAAAGCCCTATTCTTGGCTGCTGGTTAAAAGCATAACGACCTTGGTAATCCGAGTGATTACAGATCAATCTTGGGTCATATTCATCAAGAAACGCGAACGGACCATAATCGAAAGTTTGCCCGATGATCGACATGTTATCGGTGTTCATCACGCCATGAGCAAAACCATTCGCTTGCCACAACGCAATCATCTCCGCGGTACGGTCAACAATCTGATTAAACATAGCAGCGTAGGGTTTCTCTTCATCGAGACACTCAGGGAAGTGCCATTCAATGACTTTATCGGCCAGCAACTTATGCTCAGCCAACTGATTGGTATAAAACAGATGTTCAAAGTGACCGAAACGGATGTGTGATTCGGCAGCACGCACCAACAATGCGCCCCACTCTTGCTTCTCTCGATATACCGATGTGTCGCTGGTCATCATAGCCAACGCGCGAGTGGTTGGGATATTGAGCCCTGCCATCGCTTCGCTACATAAGTACTCACGAACGGTTGATCGAATAACAGCGCGTCCATCGCCCATACGTGAATAGGGCGTTTTACCGGCACCTTTAAGGTGTAAATCGAACGTTTCGCCACTTTTCGCGACAATTTGAGCTAATAACAGCCCTCTTCCATCACCTAAATCCGGGTTATAAGAACCAAACTGGTGGCCTGCGTATTTCATTGCTACAGGCGAAAACTGCTCAGGTTCAACATTGCCAGATAACGTTTCAAGCAATTCCTCGGAAGCATCATCAAATGACAAAAAACCGAGTTCATCCGCAAGCTTATGATTCCATGCGAGCCATTGGACATTGCTGAGCGGTGTAGGTTGAATTGGGGTATAGAACAGTCGAGGTAATGCAGTAAATCGATTGTTAAATGAAATAGAATCCCAGACAGACATGAGAGATACACTGTAGATAAAAGATAACTTAAGATTATCACAGTTTCGTAACAACTTCAGAAGTGCGATGGCGCTTGTTTATAGAGGTAAGGTGATAAACCATTCCACAAGAAGAAAGTGGTGACTAGGAGTAAATTACTGGGGGATGCTTGCTAGAAGAAGATGACTAAGAAAAAGTTAAGTGGCTAGCCTGATGAGAAAAGCCACATTTATAAGAGAAAGAGTTCTGACTTTGAAGACTTTTTAACAAGTGATTTCATAATAAAAACTAAAACTATAGAGCCATGAAGCTGACTACATTAGAGCAAGAATACCCACTAGAGAAAGGGTAGAGAAAATCCAAGTACGACTGATTACGCCAAAGTTACTGTGTTGAATCATTTCTTGATGCTGCATATGTCTCTCCTTGAGAACGTGATGGTGTAACTACAATATATCGGCTTTTCGCCAAAAGCAGCAAGCACATTAATATTAACCTTTTATTACAACACCAAGAAACTTCTGTAACTATTCAACTATTTGATAAATCAAAAGCTATGCTCGACTGGTCGTTGAAAGCAGTGCACCAGCCCCAATAAAGACACCTCCAGTGACACGATTGAATACCTTGGCTCGGCCTTTAGCAAACAACCAATTTGACGACTTCGCGCCCAAGTAGGCATACACCATTAACCAAGATAATTCCATCACGGTGAAGGTCAAAGCAAACACGGTGAACTGTGGAACCAGAGCGATCGATGGGGCAATAAATTGCGGAAAAAGTGCGGAAAAAAATAGAATTGCTTTGGGGTTACTCGCGCCAACAATAAAGCCACTTAAGTAATGCTGCGCAGCGCTTTCTTTGACAGATTGAGCACCGCCTTGTTGATCCGATAACTTGTCATAATCTTGTTGGCTAGAGCGCAGAGACTTCCAACCGAGGAAGATCAGATAAGCTGCACCAGTCCATTTTATGACATTAAATACCACTTCAGACGAAGCAATAATTACCCCTAGCCCGGTAAACGATAAAGTTAAAATACCAGTAATCGCAGTTAAGCTCCCCAAGGCAGTAAATATCGATAATTTAAAGCCAGATTGCACACCTTTGGTCATGCACAATAAAGAACTTGGGCCTGGTGATGCCGTTAAAATTAGCACCGCTAATAAATAATAAATCCATGTATCAAAGCTCATCGTGAATCCTCCTTAACTCACTAAAACGACTAAATATTAAACACCAATATGTAATAAGCCCTCATATTAATCAACTAAATATTGCGCTTAACGTCTTCGATATAAATGCAAACATCTTTAATCTAGGCAATAAAAAACGCCATGCATTGCTGCATGGCGTTTAAATAAAAACGTTTCAAATCGAACGTCTTACTAGATGTCAGGTTCTAAGCTTACAGCCCTAAGATAGGGGCACTAACCTAATAATTGAAACCTAGTCTTTGTAGATAGAGAACTCATCAGCGCAAGCAACAAGCTGCTCACGAGTGATCATGAATACGCCATGACCACCGTTAGAGAATTCAATCCAAGTGAATGGAATCTCTGGGTACTGATCCATCATATGAACCATTGAGTTACCAACTTCACAGATAAGAATACCGTCGTCAGTTAGGTAGTCTGGTGCATTAGCTAAGATGCGACGAACCAATTTCAGACCGTCTGTACCCGCTGCTAGGCCAAGTTCTGGCTCGTGAGTAAACTCATCTGGCAGGCTGTTCATATCTTCTTCGTCCACGTAAGGTGGGTTAGATACGATCAGGTTGTATTTCTCTTTTGGCAAATCACGGAAAAGATCTGAACGGATTGGGAACACTTGCTGCTCCATGCCGTGATCTTGAACGTTCTGCTCTGCAACTTGCAATGCGTCAGTAGAGATATCAATCGCATCTACTTCAGCGTCTGGGAATGCGTGAGCACAAGCAATAGCGATACAACCACTACCCGTACACATATCCATGATGCGAGTTGGCTCTTCAGTTAACCAAGGTTGGAATTGAGCTTCGATCAGCTCACCAATTGGAGAACGAGGCACAAGAACGCGCTCATCAACGAAGAACTCAAGACCACAGAACCAAGCTTTGTTGGTTAGGTAAGCCGTTGGTGTACGATCATTAATACGCTTGATTACGCGCTCAACAATACGTAGACGTTCGCTGCTCGTTAGACGAGAGTTCATCACATGCGAAGGAACATCAATCGGCAGATAAAGAGTAGGTAAGATAAGTTGTACTGCCTCATCCCACGCGTTATCAGTGCCGTGACCATAAAATAGGCCCGCTGCGTTAAAGCGGCTAACAGTCCAACGAATCACATCTTGAAGCGTGTGTAGTTCTGATACCGCTTCTTCTACAAAAATCTTATCCAAAATTGTCTCCGAAAAGCGCTACAATACTGCTAATTACGTTTCTAATTAGAATTCATAACCTGATGAGCAAAAAAGACACCGACTTCGATGACGATTTCGCCCTGTTCAACGATGCAGTAAAGGGCGTTAAAAAGTTGCAACAGGATACCATAGTCCAGCAGCCAAAAAGAAATGCCAAGCAAAAAGAAATTACTCGAACGGCAAGACAAGCCAGTGATAGCGAGTTTTATTTCTCGGATGAGTTCATTCCGCATCTTAGCGAAGACGGTCCGACGCGTTATGCGCGTGATGATGTCTCTAAATATGAGGTCAAGCGCCTCCGTCGTGGTGTCTACGTGCCTGACGTGTATCTCGATATGCATGGTATGACTCAACAAGAAGCCAAACGTGAGCTTGGCGCGATGATTGCGCACTGCGTGAAAGAGAGCGTGGCGTGTGCCTGTGTTCAACACGGTATCGGTAAACACATCCTTAAACAGAAGGTGCCTTTGTGGTTAGCACAGCACCCAGACGTGATGGCTTTCCACCAAGCGCCGTTAGAGTTTGGCGGCAATGGCGCGCTGTTAGTCTTGCTTTCGGTTCCTGAGAAGTAATTCTGGTTAACAAACTCTCTCTCACCAAAAAACAACAAAGGGCATCCCAATCATATTGAGATGCCCTTTCTAATTGTCTGCAACTTTGTCATCAAACAGAGCTCAACGAGCTTATGGATTGATGTTCCAAAGCAACTCACCTTTTTGTGTCTCAAGGTTGAAGTCGATACACGCTAGGCCCGAAGTGGGAAACATAGGCGGCGCCATGCCTGTTGCAAACTCTGCAGTTAGGTAGCCAACTAGAGGTAAATGAGAAACAAATAAAATGGTCTCTAGTTTTTCTACTTCAGCCATTGCTAAGGTCAAATCAAACACATCGTCGGACATTCCATAAGGCGTAATATCATCAAAGGTTTCTACTTTCTTTCCAGAAAACGCCTGAGAGATCTCTAACCACGTTTCTTGTGCCCTTAAATATGGGCTCACCAGCACTTTATCGAATTGACTAATCCCCTGCTCATTTGCAGCTTGTGCCACGGCAAGAGAAGCCATTTTCCCGCGCTTGGTCAACGCTCTTTCTGCATCCGAGTTGGCAAAATGTTCTGCTTCACCGTGGCGCATAATGAATATTTTCATGTTCAATCCTGTCTTCGTAACATGTCGAAAGTCGATATATCCCATATATCAGCGAAACGCTACTTAGGTTTGGCTCTCAATCCAGAGAAACCGCAGTCAATATAAATAATTATATCAAGTCACTTGCCAAAGAGTTCGACTTTCTTAACAATCTTGTTAAAAGAAAATAAATTACTGATAAAAATCGATAAAAGTGATTTAGAAATCGCCAAAAAGCACTTCATATCCCAAAATATGATCACAAGGTTTGCACGCCGAATCATCGGGTACATAATTTAAAAACCACCTTCTCTGGAGATGCTCCTGTGCACTTAAGCCCAAATGATGAACATCAATACCGCTACATAACCTTAAATAACGGGTTACGTGTACTGTTAGTTCAGGATCAAAATGCTCAAAAAGCAGCAGCCGCATTAGCCGTCAATGTGGGGCATTTTGATGACCCTACAGACCGAGAGGGTTTAGCTCACTACTTAGAGCATATGCTATTTTTGGGAACTGAAAAGTATCCAAAGGTCGGAGAGTTCCAAAGTTTTATCAGCCAGCATGGCGGTAGCAACAACGCTTGGACAGGAACAGAGCACACCTGCTTCTTTTTTGATGTTGAATTGAATGCCTTTGAAACCGCACTCGATCGCTTCAGCCAATTTTTTACCGCTCCCCTTTTCAACGAAGAAGCGTTAGACAAAGAACGCCAAGCCGTTGACTCCGAATACAAGATGAAACTCAACGACGACTCACGACGCTTGTACCAAGTTACCAAAGAACTGGTGAATCACAATCACCCATTCTCGAAGTTTTCTGTCGGTAATATCGATACGTTGGGTGACAGAAACGGCGAGACGATTCGACAAGAGATCTTGGCTTTCCACCAGCAACAATACTCTGCTGACTTGATGACACTGACACTGTCTGGCAATCAGTCGTTAGATGAGATGCAAAGCTGGGTTGAGGATCGCTTTAGCTCAATCACCAATCACAACCTACAAGGCAAAAAGGTTGAAGTTCCGATTGTCGGCGAGTTAAGTACGGGTGTACAAGTCCGCGTTGAGCCGATTAAAGAAGTGCGCAAACTGATCTTAACCTTCCCGATGCCAAGCATGGACGAACACTACGGCGTTAAGCCTTTGTCGTTCTTTGCCCACCTTTTAGGTTACGAAGGTGAAGGCAGTTTGATGATGCAACTCAAAGAGAAAGGCTGGATAACATCTCTCTCTGCAGGTGGTGGCGCGAGTGGCAGTAACTACCGTGATTTCACAGTCAGTTGCTCATTGACCATAGAAGGTTTAACCAAAACCGATAACATCATCCAAGCGATATTTCAGTACATCAAGTTAGTCGAACAACAAGGCATAGAAGAGTGGCGCTACCTAGAAAAACGCGCCGTTTTAGAGTCTGCTTTCCGCTTTCAAGAGCCAGCAAGACCGCTTGATGTCGTCAGCCACCTTGTTATCAACATGCAGCACTACCAAGAGCAAGATGTGGTGTATGGCGATTACAAAATGTCGCATTTCGATGACGAATTACAGCGTTCTTTGCTGCCTTACTTAACCGTAGACAACATGCGAGCTACCATTGTTGCTCAGGGATTCGAGTATGACAGGGAAGCGAAGTGGTACTTTACTCCCTACTCGGTCACACCTTTTAGCGCTGAACAAGTTCAATGCTTTACGTGCATTAACCCCGGTTGGCAGTTTGAACTCCCAAGCAAAAACCCGTTTATTTGCTACGATCTAGACCCGACTGAACTGGAAGGTGACGCTAAGTTCCCACAACTGTTAGAAGAGCTCGATGGCTTTAAGCTATGGCATCTGCAAGACCATCAATTCCGGGTGCCAAAAGGTGTGGTGTATGTTGCTATCGATAGCCCGCACTCAGTCGCTAGCCCAAGAAATATCGTTAAAACACGCTTGTGTGTAGAAATGTTCTTAGACTCACTCGAAAAAGATACGTATCAGGCTGAAATCGCCGGAATGGGCTACAACATGTACACCCATCAGGGCGGTGTAACGCTCACTCTGTCCGGGTTTAGCGAGAAACAGCCACAACTGCTCAATATGATTCTTGAACGTTTCCAAGCACGCGACTTTAGTCCAACACGCTTCGAAACCATCAAGCATCAATTGCTCAGAAACTGGAACAACGCGTCGCAAGATCGCCCTATTTCGCAGTTGTTTAATGCAATGACTGGGATACTTCAACCAAATAACCCGCCCTATTCCGTGTTAATTGAAGCCCTAGAAACGATAGAGGTCGATGAGCTCTCCTCTTTTGTTCAAGCAATCTTGGCGGAACTTCATGTTGAGATGTTTGTGTATGGCGACTGGAAAAAAGCCGATGCACACAAGATGGCTGAAACGCTAAAAGATGCACTGCGTGTTCAAGATCAGGCTTACGAAGAATCACTGCGTCCGCTCATCATGCTCGGTGAAAACGGCAGCTTCCAACGTGAAGTGGTGTGTAACCAAGATGATTCAGCAATTGTGGTTTATTACCAATGCCCTGATATTTCACCTAAAAATATCGCGCTGTATTCATTGGCAAACCATTTGATGTCGGCCACTTTCTTCCATGAGATACGAACCAAGCAGCAGCTAGGTTACATGGTCGGTACTGGCAATATGCCGCTCAACCGACACCCTGGTATTGTGTTGTATGTGCAATCACCGAATGCCGCCCCTGCTGACTTGTTAGCTTCAATAGATGAGTTCCTCAATGCCTTTTACATGGTGCTGTTGGAGCTTAACGACTATCAATGGCACAGCAGTAAGCGCGGTCTCTGGAATCAGATTTCGGCACCAGATACGACTTTGCGAGGGCGAGCTCAGCGCTTATGGGTTGCGATAGGCAATAAGGATGTTGAGTTCAACCAGAGAGAGCGCGTATTGGAAGACCTTAAGGGGTTAACTCGCTCAGACATGATGCGTTTTGTGGTTAGCCAGCTAAAACCACGCACGGCAAATCGCCTGATTATGCATGCTCACGGTAATGCTCATAATGAGGAAGAGAAGCTGTCAGCAGGTGTTGAAATTGGCTCTATTGATGAGTTTCAGTTACGCCCGAAAGATACTGAGCTAGGCTGATAAAGCTGGAATGAAAATCATAAGGTTGATGTGAAAGCATCAACCTTTTTTATTGGATGCAGTCCAAAAGCAGATCTCCTATTACGCTCCTTCGTCGCTTTAGGAGATGACGGTAGTTTTGATTGACGTGTGTTTGACCACCTTTCTAATCAACGCAATAACTTACTTTTTATCTCTCAATCATCATTCCCGAGAAGGAGGAACGACTGAGTCGGGAATCTCATTCCTTTCACACTCGTTCATAAAACAGAAAAGCCCGCATCAATTGCTTGATACGGGCTTCTTAATCAATGAGTTAGAGAGTTACTTGTAGAAAGACTCACCCAATCCAGCACGTGTCAGTAGGCCATCACATGGCGCGAAACGATCACCGTACTTCTTAGCGAAATCGTTCATCATCTCAACCAGTGACTTAATGCCGATTTGATCCATATAACGGAACGGACCACCTAGGAATGGCGGGAAACCGATACCGAAAATCGCACCGATATCACCATCACGAGGGCTGCGGATAATGCCGTCGTCTAGACAACGAACCGCTTCGTTTAGCATAGGTAACACACAGCGCATCGCGATATCGTTATCGCTCAACTTAGGATCTGGTTGCAGCTTAAGCAGCTTGTAAACTGACTTATCCACCTCCTTCTTCTTGCCTTTGTAAGTGTAGAAACCTTTACCACTCTTGCGGCCTTTACGATTGTCATTCAAAAGAATATCAAACACATCAGGACCTTGGAAACGATCGCCAAGCTCATTCACTAAAATCGGAATGATCTTCGCACCGATATCAACACCCACCTCATCTAATAAAGTGATAGGACCAACCGGGAAACCGAAGTCCAATAACGTGCTGTCGAGCTTTTCAATCGGCTCGTTCGCTAGCAGTAAATGCGCTGCTTCGTTCATGTACGGAGCAAGAATACGGTTCACATAAAAACCAGCCGTGTCTTTCACAACAATCGGCGTTTTACCTTGCTTCTTCGCTAATGCAACAACCGTAGAAATCGTCTCTTCTGACGTAGTTTCATGAGGGATAACTTCTACTAGCGGCATTTTTTCGGCTGGGCTGAAGTAGTGAAGACCGACCACGTTTTCTGGTCGCTGCGCCTTCTCCGCAATCTTATGGATCGGCAATGAAGACGTATTCGTCGCGAAAATAGTCTCTGGCTTGGCATTGGCTTCGATGTCCGCAACCATTGACTGCTTAAGGTCGAGGTCTTCAAATACCGCTTCAATCACCACATCGGTGTGATTAAAGCTCGTAAAGTCGATACCACCAGACAGTTGAAGCATCTTACTTTCAAGGCCCGCTCGGCTCAGAATGCGACGTTTACGCTGCTTATCGAACAACTTGAAGTTGTAGTTAAGCGCGTTCAGTACACCTTCATTTGATACGTCTTTAATGCGTACAGGCACTTTCGCCTTAGCAACACTGACATGGCTGATGCCTGCGCCCATAAGACCACCGCCTAGCACACCAACACGCTTAACCGCTTTGGGTTCTGCGTCTGCGCCGTGTTCTTTTTTCATTTCCGTGGTTGCAAAGAAAATCGAACGAAGGGCTTTAGACTCTGAAGTCATAACCAGTTCTGAGAAACGCTTCGCTTCATACTGAAGACCTTTATCAAAGCCGTTCTCAAGGCCATAACGAATCACGTCTAAAATCGCATCCGCTGCTGGGTAATTGCCGCGTGTTTTCTGATTGGTCTTCTTAGAAGCTTGTTCAAAAATCACTTTACGACCAAGGCCGTTACGTGAAATCAGCTTTTCTTTGGTCGACGCTTGGCTTTTCGACGCAAGGCGCTTACCTTTTTTACTGCCCGTATTCTTTTCAACAAAGCTTTTAGCGACTTCAAGCAGGATAGTTTCAGGCACACAAGCATCGACAACACCGAGCGATTTCGCTTTCTTAGCGCGCAGTTGCTTACCCGTAAGGATTAGGTCAAGAGATGGCAACAAACCAATAAGGCGAGGTAGACGCTGTGTACCGCCAGAGCCTGGTAACAGACCTAACTGTACTTCTGGCAGACCAACGCGAGTCTTATCTGAATCGGTACATACACGGTAATCACACGCCAGTGCAAGCTCTAAACCACCACCTAAACATGGGCCGTGAATCGCTGCGACTACTGGGTACGGTAGTTCAGAAAGCGTTTGGAACATCTCCTGCCCTTGGCGAGCCAGAGACTGTGCTTCGTCAGCCGTTTTACACGCATCAAGCATTCTTACATCAGCACCAGCGATAAAGTTATCTGGCTTAAGAGAATGAACGATTAGGCCCTTAACTCGGCTTTGCTTTTCTTTGAGTTGCTCGAAGATGGCTTTCATTTCTTCAGCAAAAGCCGCTTGCAGCGTGTTCATTTTCTCGTTTGGCACATCAATCGCTAACCAAGCAATATCTTGCTCATCGATATTGAGAGTAAATGCTGTCGCTTTCTTTTTGGTTGATTCAGTCGCAGAGGTTGAATCTGGTTGAGCGACTGTTTCTTTTTCTGTTGTTGCATCAAGAGTCGTAGACATTATTCTACCTCCAAGATCATTGCTGCACCTAAACCACCAGCCGCACACGCTGTGTTCAGTGCCAAGCCGCCACCGCGACGTTTCAGTTCACGTAATGTTTGAGTCATCATGCGTGCGCCAGTCGCTGCAAACGGATGTCCGTAAGCAATCGAGCTACCCAGCACGTTGAACTTCTCCATATCAATCTCACCGATCGCTTTATCGCGGCCAAGATTCTTCTGTGCAAACTCATCGCTTGCGAACATTTTCACGTTAGCCAAAACTTGGGCAGCGAATGCTTCGTGCATTTCGATCAGTGTTAGGTCTGACAACTCTAAACCGGTGTTCTTTAATACTTGTGAGGTCGCGTAAGTCGGGCCCATCAGCATATCTGTTTCAACACCAATCGCTGAGAACGCATAACCACGAATATAACCAAGCACTTCTAAGCCTAGTTCTTTCGCTTTACCTTCGCGCATCAACATCACTGCTGCACCGCCATCGGTAAGAGGCGTAGCATTGGCTGCCGTTACACTGCCGTACTTTCTATCAAAAGCAGGACGCAGCTTAGCGTAACCTTCAACCGTTGAGTCGTGGCGAATGTTGTTGTCTTCCGCTAGATACTTTTTGTAAGGCGCCGGGAATGCCGTCATCACTTCGTCTTTAATCTTGCCTTCTTTCCATGCCTGAGAAGCCAAAGAGTGAGAACGGTGAGCAAGTGCATCTTGAGCTTCGCGAGTAATACCATGCGTCTTAGCCATTTGCTCAGCCGTTTGTCCCATGGATAAACCGGTCGAGTATTCAGCAACTGCAGGTGGTACTGGCATCAAATCTTTTACGGAAAGTGTTTTAAGAATTTTCAGCTTTTGACCCATAGTTTTCGTTTTACTCAGCGCTAATAGATTTGCCGCTAACTTTTTCGAAACACCGATAGGCAATACAGAAGAAGAGTCCGCACCGCCCGCAATACCGATATCAATCGTGCCAGCCATAATGCTTTCGGTCACGTTAACTGCCGCTTGGAAGCTGGTCGCACATGCTCGTGTCACACTGTACGCATCGGTATTAATATCCATGCCGGTGCCAAGCACAATTTCACGTGCAATATTTGGCGCTTCTGGCATCTGTACCACTTGACCAAACACAACTTGTTCAATTAGCGCAGGATCGACATCTGTTCTCGCAAGCATTTCACTCACGACCATTTTGCCTAAGTCGACCGCAGGCACTTGACTAAATTCAGTGCTCTGACGAGCGAATGGGGTTCGTAATCCAGCGACAACGGCAACACGTTCTCCAGAACGGGTTTTGACTTCCTGTTTGCCCATGGTTTCTCCTTAAAGTTAAGAGGTCTGACCTGAAGCATTGTAAAGAAGTTGTTAATTAAATCAAACAAGCGTTTAAATAAACGTGATACGAGTATCTCACTGTTTGAAAATTTAACTGTACCTTCAGGCGAACCTTTTGGGGTGAAAGGTTGTCCTAAGAGACTAAACTATTGTTAAAGGGCACTGTTACTACAGTGTTTGGGGATTGTTTTCTTGAGGCAAAAAAAAACCACACAAAGATGTGTGGTCGGAATGTATATAAAGCAATTAACTTAACGCCAATTGAAATAATCAGTTTCCTGATTAGGAGAAAGTAAAGTCAGCCTTCAAAAGGAAGTGTCGTCTTGCTCAACATGCTAGCCACGAATGACTAACTAGACGACAAGGTGTACTATAACGAGTTCGAGGCCTTAGATTTTGAAGTAGATCAATTTTAATGTGATTTTACGATTTCCTGCCGATCGTTAGCTCTAAAAATATAAAAACGAAGCACAACGTATAGAGGACAGCTATACGCAGAGCAATTATGGAGGCTCGTGTGTCAATAATAAAAATGTTTGGAAAGAAAACAGCCAAGCGTCCGGTCAACTCTGATATGGACAAACAAAGAAAATACGAAGCACTTGTGCGCGCCTATCATCGTGACCTCTTTCGCTACGCCTATTGGTTATGCAAAGACAAAAGCATTGCCGAAGACTTAGTTCAAGAAACTTGCCTTCGTGCATGGAAGTCACTCGATAGCCTTCAAGATGAAAAAGCCGCCAAATCTTGGCTGATTACCATCTTGAGACGCGAGAACGCTCGACGTTTTGAACGCAAACAGTTTGATCTGGTTGATATCGACGATCACGGTAACGATGCTAGTGTCAGTGATGACCCGCACCATCAGCATCAGTGGTTGCAAGCCCAGATCATGAAACTTGAAATTGATTACCGTGAACCTCTCTTCTTGCAAGTGATTGGTGGTTTTAGTGGTGATGAGATTGCCGATATTCTCGATCTCAACAAAAACACGGTGATGACACGTTTATTCAGAGCTCGAAATCAGTTGAAAGAGCTGTTGGATACAGAAGAGGCAGAGAGGGGGCAACATAATGGATGATTTGGAATTTCGTCGTCGTGTATTGTCGGAACCTAAACAACGTACACAAGATATTGTTGATGCGACCGCGAATAGCGAAGCCAATAGTAACTTCTTAGACGATGTACTAGCGCTTGATAAACAGATCCACTCTGCGATGAATGTGGATGTGCCAGACGATCTTGCTGATCGTATTCTGTTCAATCAGACCTCAAGCGAAGAAAGCAAAGTAGTAAGGCCAACGTTTGCGAGACGAGCAATGGCAATGGCCGCCTCAGTAGCATTCGTTGCAGGTTTATTAGTTGGCCAAGTGAATTGGGGAAATGCATTCGTTTCACCTGCGCAAGCTAGTTTGGTCGATACGGCGATGAAGCATGTTGTTGATGAGAAGAGCTTTGTTAGTAACATCGATGAACAGGTTACATCGCAGCAAATCAATGCAAAAATGAACCCATTTGCTTTTCAGTTTGATGACGCTTTCCCTTACCACGTCTATTACCTAAACCACTGTGGTTTTGGTAAATCCAACGCGGTACATATGGTCTTCCAAGGCGCAAAAGGCAAAGTAACACTGTTTTTAACCGGTATTTCGACAGACAAACCTATCGACTTTGATGAAAAAGGCATGTCCGGCTCGGTAACACCCGTAGATGGCAGTAGCTTAATCCTTGTGGGTGAAAATGGTGAGGATGTTTCCAAAATCGCCGAAAAGCTGACAAAAATGATCAAACCAATGAGCTAATTCGCTCTTAAAGCCCCGTCACAAAAGGCCCAGCAATTATATTACTGATATTGCTGGGCTTTATTTATAAATAAACCACAAAACCATTCACACCACCAATACCTCTAGAGTTAAAACTCTAAAAAACAGCATTTCACACCATTTTCGTGCCAGATAGGCGTCATTTCCATAATTTTCCACTCAAAATCCCCAATGGTCGGATTTGTATATCGTATACTTGCGAATAGGATCAGCCACCATTGAGCAATTGCTCAAATTAATCGCCCTGTAGAGGCGGATATATAAAGGAATAAATGAATGACTACCAACAACACGCGTCTGTTTAAAAAGTCTCTTTTAGCAGTAACAATTACACTGGCGTCTTCGCAAGCGATGGCAGCAGGTTTCCAACTTAACGCACAATCAGCAACCGGCATCGGCCGTGCTTTCGCTGGTGATGCAGTAATCGCAGATAACGCGTCAGTAATGGCACGTAACCCTGCAGCAATGGCACTATTTGACAAAACTGAGCTATCTCTTGGTTTTGAAAGTATTACTTCAATGATTGAAGTTAAGGATGCTACCTATAAAGGCTTCATGGGAAGCACCTCCAGCAATGCTGATTATGACGATGCTGGTGATACTTCTATAGCTCCAAATATTCACCTTATTGTTCCTATCAACGAAAAATTTGCTGTAGGCTTCAATGCTTATTCGAACTTTGGTACAAAAACTGAGTTCAGCGATAGCTATGTGGGTGGTGAATACGGCGGTCTTACAGATGTAAAAAGTGTTAACTTTGGCCTAGCTGGTTCGTACCGTTTAAACGATCAATGGAGCTTCGGCGCTGGCCTTGATCTTATTTACGGTAAAGGCGAGCTGAAACGAACAATGAGTTCAGAAGTTGGTACTCCACCTAGCCCATTGCTACCTCAAGCAGGACAAACCGTTCTTGACGCTGAAGCAGATGGCTGGGCTGTTGGCTTTAACCTTGGTACTGTTTTCGAATTGAATGAAAACAACCGTTTTGGTTTGGCTTATCACTACTCTCCGAAACTTGAAGCTGAAGGAGATATCAGTTACCAAGGCACTGAATATAAAGATGATACTCTTTATATGCCTCTACCTGATATTGTTGAGTTCTCTGGCTTTCACAAAATCGAAGATACTAAATTCGCGGTTCACTATTCAGTACAATGGATTGGTTGGAGCTCATTTGACAAGCTAGAAGCAGAAAAAGCGGGTGTTCTAAATAATTACGAATGGCAAAATGGTATGCACTACTCTCTAGGTGGTACATATTACATGAATCGTGATTGGACACTTCGTGCCGGCTACATGTATGACACTAGCGCACAAGATGAAGTAACTTCAGTTTCAGTGCCAGATTCAGATCGCCAATGGTTCTCAGCTGGTTTCACATACCACATCAACGAAGCGTCAAACGTAGACTTTGGTTTCACATACTTAATGGGCGACGATGTTAAAGTTAATGAATCAACTTCTGTTGTTTCGTCAATTTCAGCAACAACTCGTGCAGATGCAATCCTAATGGGTCTACAGTACAGCCGTAGCTTCTAATAAAAGCTAGGTTATAAACCTCAAAGGGTCGCATAATGCGACCCTTTTTTATTGCCTAAACCACTGACCT
Organism: Vibrio sp. 10N.222.54.A3; assembly: GCF_041474095.1. Lineage (NCBI taxonomy): Bacteria > Pseudomonadati > Pseudomonadota > Gammaproteobacteria > Vibrionales > Vibrionaceae > Vibrio > Vibrio sp. 10N.222.54.A3. Next base: position 8,217 of record NZ_JBFRTN010000074.1, on the reverse strand, counting down.
ACATCAATTTAAGCTTACAACTGTAGCCTGCAAGGTCAATATATGACTACAAGTGTACGCTCAAACTTCGCAACACAGCAGAAACATTTAGATTATTTCTCTAATAATTAAACACATTTACTCATTAAATCCCTAAAACACTGTTTTATTCGAATTTCATTTTTAAAGTAATGACTCTAAAAGTAGAATCACGCCACTAAATACTTATGATTCAGCGAACATAATAATGAAAATGAATAAGACTCTTCTATCTGCTGCAGTGGCAGTTGGACTACTTTCGACTTCTACCATAACTCACGCGGCAGGTTTCCAACTAGCAGAATACTCGGCAACAGGCCTAGGCCGCGCATACGCGGGTGAAGCTGCAATGGCTGACGGTGCAGATGCACAATGGCGCAACCCTGCTATGCTGACTTACCTAGAAGGCACTCAGGTTTCTGTTGGTGCTATCTATGTTGACCCTAACATCAATATCGACGGTACCTCTGGCGGAAATACTCCAGCAAGTAGTAAAGATTTCGCCCACAGTGCTGTGATTCCAAGTTTTTATGTTTCTCATAAGTACAACGACAAGTTCGCATTGGGCTTCGCTGCAGGCACCAACTATGGTATGGAAACCGACCTAGGTACTGACTTTGCTGGTGCAAACCACGGCAATGAAGCAAGCGTTATCAGCATGGAACTGAACCTAAATGCTGCATACCAAGTACTTGAAAATGTATCAATTGGTGGTGGTATTCGCTACATCATGGCAGAAGGTAGTATTGGAGCAACGGCTACAGCCCCTGCATTTGGAATCGTAGACGCAGGCGATACATTAAAATATATGGAAGGTGATGATACCGCTTGGGGCTGGCAAATTGGTACAGCATGGCAGATCAATGAAAGTCACCGCGTAGGTTTTTCCTATAAATCGGAAGTAAATCTTACTCTCGAAGGATACGCAACAGGCGCTGGTTTCAACCTATTTACCCCTGCTAAGCATGATATCAAAACCGATGGTTCTATGGATTTAACTCTTCCAGCAACTGCTGAAATTGCATCATTTCACCAACTGACTGATAAAGTTGCGATTCACGCGAGCATTAACTGGACGGATTGGAGTAGCTTTGACAAGCTTGAAGCGAACCTATCAGATCGCAGTAATACGGAGTTAATCAAAAATGAAAACTGGGAAGATAACTACCGCTTTGCAGTTGGCACCACTTACCAAATGACACCTAAGCTGGCTCTACGTTCTGGTATTGCTTACGACACTTCCGCAGTAAGTGAAGAGCACCGTACTGCGACGATCCCAGAAACAGACCGTACTTGGTTAAGTATTGGTGCTGGTTACCAATGGTCTGAACAACTTACACTAGACGCAGGCTTCACTTACATTCTAGCGAAAGACGCTAAAATGCATGAAACCGATGCTGCAGCGAGTTTATTTGGTGGTGACTTCGAAGGTGAAGTGACTGGTAGCATCTGGTTAGTGGGTATCCAAGCGAACTACCGCTTCTAATCTACCGCCCTAAAAGTAGAAAATATTAAAAAGGCTCGATGTTGCATCAACATCGAGCCTTTCTTTTATCGATTTTCTAAATCGTGTTTCTAGTAATCTTCTAGATAACCATCGATGAAGTCTTCTTCTTCAAGGTCGACCTCTTCAGGTTCAATCTCGGCTTTGAAATCACGACGTTGAATATAAACATCTCGCGTTAATGCATATGGATCTGGCGAGTTATCCAACAGAGCCTCTTGTGACACTAACTGAGCACGTGTTTCCATGCCTTCGAATGCCCACTTTCCTAAGCTAGCCCAGAAGTTCAAGAAAGACAGAGGCACATACATACCATCAACGGTTTCAGTCACTTCGCGCGTTGTTACTGGGCCATAACCCGGTACCATGAAGTACGGACCATTCCCTACCCCGTAATGACCAATCGCATCAGAGAACGACTTATCATCGTACTTGGTGATCCCAGCTTCGCTAGCAATATCGATTAAGCCTAACAAACCAATCGTTGAGTTAATCCAAAAACGATTGAAATGGTCGAGTGCTTTTTCACCATTGCCCATAATAAGGTTATTCACCATGCTTGATGGTTCGTCTAAGTTGGCTAGGAAATTGGAGATACCAGAACGCACTGGCACAGGGGTGTAGTCAACATAAGCGAGGGAAACAGGGCGAACTAAGTAAGGATCTAGATATTCGTAGTTGATATCCCACATCGCTCGGTTGAAACCTTCAAAAGGATCATTGGGGTGGGACTCTTCGACGTATTCAGAGGTTTCGAGGTTATCATCGTCAACACTTTCGTCCGGCGCGCTTGAACACCCAACCGTTAAGCTTGCGATAAAAAGTAAACTCGAGAGTCTTAAAACACTGACAGACATATCACCTTTTCCATAAGGAATTCAAATAATAAAAAAGGCCAGCAATCGCTGGCCTCAATTGTTTGGCTAAGTCTATACCGTTTATCTGCAAATCGGAATAGCTAACACCTATGCAAAGTGATGATTAATATTGCTTATTGATATCAATGGTAACTGGAGCACCCAGTTCAACCACTTCACTTTCACCGTACCAATCGCCTTCGCGAGTTGAAACGTTGCCGTCTGTATCAAGCCTAGCTCTAACCATCAGAGTTTCAAGGCTAGACAGCTCTTGTCCTTCCAGCATGCTGTTGCCGTCATCTAGAACAACAGTACGAGGGAAAGTCCCTAGTGGGTAACGAGCGGCTGCGATAGGCATTGGAGAACCATCTGCTCTGTGTACTGAAACAATTAACACTGAGTTAGGGTCAGCATTCACGTCTGCAGATAGATCGAGCGTTACAGCAACAGTCTTACCTTGGTCGACACCCATATTGTCGCCCATTTTCTTCTGAGCACTTTCAATACTGCGCGAAAGCATTTCATAGCGACTGTCTTGTGGACCAATCATCTGCTGCATGATGCTCCAGTACTTCACCGCACCTGGGTAGTCTTGACGCTCAAACGCATCAAACGCAAGCAGTGAGAACACACGAAGGTCAACGTAATCGTTTTGAATCAAACGGCTCAAAATCAAACGAGCTTGGTTTTGATCAGCTTCATCAGGAGAAAGCATCAGTGCTTGTGCGAAACCTAACTGAACATCTTCATTCTTAGGTTCAAGCTTGTAAGCTCGCTCCATAGAATCTTTTGCTGTTTCAGCATCACGGTTAGCCAGTGCAATACGACCGAGTAGTAACCAACCTGTTGAATCTTTTGGTTGGTAATGCAGACGAGTACGAAGCGCCAGAGTCAAATCTTCCAGTTCATCATCCGTTAGTGCACCACCTTCCGATGACATTAGCTTTTTAGACAACTCAGGAAGGTTCGAGCTCACTTCTTGCCAGTGTTGAACTTTGTCCAATGCACCGAACTTAAAGTACATACCATAAGTCACAGCCACGACAAGAATGATCGACGGTACAACCACACCAAGCGTAGAGATTTGAGTTTTCTTCATCTCTTCTTGTGCAGGAACATCATCAAGCAGAGACTGTTTCAAATCAGCGATCAGTTCTTGTTGGTTATCAACAAGACCTTCCTCTGCTTCTACTTCTAACTCGACAAGACGGTCTTTATAGAACGCTTTATTCAACTCGTCGCGAAGCATCTCGTCATTGTTTGCCTTCTTGTTAATGAAAGGCAGAACAATTAAGAAAATTGCCGCTAGCGAAAGGATAATGGTAGAAATCCAAAATAGAGTCATTACTTCTTATCTCCGTCGTTCTCTTCATCGAGTAACGCTTTTAAGCGAGCTTCTTTGTCTGCATCCCAGTCTTTATCTGACTCTACTGCTGCTTTTGATTTTGACTTTCTGCTTCGTAAAATAATCAAACCAAATCCAAACACAACAACCGCAAACGGACCAATCCAAAGGATCGATGTAGCTAAGGTCAGTGGCGGGTTGTACGTTACAAAATTACCGTAACGAGCAATCATGTAATCAATAATTTCTTGCTCAGACTTGCCGTCTTTTGTCATCTCGTACACTTTTTGGCGTAAGTCGACCGCTAGCTCAGCATTCGAATCACCAATCGTGTTGTTCTGACATTTAGGGCAACGTAGCGTATTACTCAACTCTTTAAACTGCTGTTCTTGATCTACGGTATCAAATTCATGGAACTCGATAGGCGCAGCAGAAACAGTCGCTGAAATTGCGAACGTAGCGAATAGAGTAATCAGTGCCTTTCTAATCATTTCGATTCCTCCAACAACTCTTGATACATCGGCTCAAGCGTCGATGCCCAGTTGGTTGGGTTCACGTCACCAACATGGCGGTAGCGAACTACGCCGTTAGCATCGATTAGGAAAGTTTCAGGCGCGCCATACACGCCAAGGTCAAGGCCTAGCATGCCATTACCATCAAACAGGCTAATTAGGTACGGGTTACCCAACTCTTTTAGCCAACCAACCGCTTTGTTGCGATCATCTTTGTAGTTAAGACCAATGATCTTAACGCCTTGATCCGCAAGCTTGTTCAGGTAAGAGTGCTCTGCATAACAAGTAGGACACCAAGTCGCCCACACGTTAAGAAGCAGTGGCTCGCCTTTAAAGATCGCTTGATCATGAAACTTACCTGGTTGTTCTAAGTCTTCTAGACCAAACTCAGGAACAGGCTTACCAATCAATACGGATTCTAGCTTAGTTGGGTCATCGCCCGACTGGTTGCGCATTAATTGCGTTGCAAAGATTCCAGCTAGAACCATGAACGCAATCAATGGAATGAATAAAATCTTCTTGTTCATTCGAATTAAGCCTCCTGCTCTTCAGCCGACTTTTTCATTGGCTTACGGAAACGGTAACGACGGTCACTGATAGCAATAGCGCCACCAATCGACATAATCAAAGAACCTGCCCAGATCCAACGTACAAATGGTTTGTAGTAGATACGTACAGCCCAAGATTTGTTGTCGTCTAAACGTTCACCCATTGCAATGTAAAGGTCGCGCGTTACGCCACGGTCAATCGCTGCTTCTGTCATCATAGACTTAGCTGTGGTGTAGAAACGTTTTTCAGCGTGAAGCGTGTTGATGTATTTGCCTTCTTTAGTAATTTCAAAGTCAGCAATGTAACCATCGTAGTTAGGACCATCTTTGTCACGAACCCCTGTAAACAGGAAGCTGTATTCTTCAAGCTGGTAGCTTTCACCTGGCGCCAGACGTACATCACGTTCGATGCTGTAGTTTTGCACCATCGCGATACCAATCACTGTCACGGCTAAACCTATGTGACCACACATCATTGCCCAGTGGCTACGAGGTAGCTTAGTTAGACCTTTCAAGAATGTATGACGGTGAGTCGCACGCTCATGCAGCTCAAAGCCGTGCATGAAGATGATCCAGAACGCCATTACCCAACCAGCAAACGCAGTACCACTGAAGCGGTCAGCCAGTAGAGCAACCATTAGCGCACTCAAGCCAAGTGAGAGTGCACCTGAAATCAGCATTGGTTTAACAAGCTTAGACAGGTTGTCACGTTTCCATCGGATCAGAGGACCGATACCAAGCAGGAACGAGAACGGGATCATTAACCAGAAGAACAACATATCAAAGAATGGTGCACCGATAGATACCGAGCCCAAGCCTAACTGTTTGTGAACTAATGGCAGTAGCGTACCTACTAACACAACGACAAGCGCTGCAATCAGTAAGATGTTGTTACCAAGCAGTGCGTTTTCACGAGAAACCAGATCGAAGTTACCGCGAACACGAACCGATGCGCCTTTAATAGCAAACAACAGCAGTGAACCACCGATAACAAAGACTAGGAAACCTAGAATAAACATACCACGAGCAGGATCCGACGCGAATGCGTGAACCGATACCAAGATGCCCGAACGAACTAAGAATGTCCCTAGTAAGCTTAGCGAGAATGCAGAGATAGCCAGCAGTACTGTCCAAGCTTTAAATGTGCCACGCTTCTCAGTTACCGCTAGTGAGTGCATTAGAGCAGTACCAGCCAACCAAGGCATGAATGAAGCGTTTTCTACTGGATCCCAGAACCACCAGCCACCCCAGCCAAGTTCGTAGTAAGCCCACCATGAACCTAGTGCGATACCTACCGTTAGGAATAACCAAGCTGCGATTGTCCAAGGACGCGACCAACGAGCCCATGCCGTATCAAGACGACCACTCATTAGAGAAGCGATTGCGAAAGAGAACGCAACAGAGAAACCTACATAACCCATGTAAAGCATTGGCGGGTGAATAATCAAACCCGGATCTTGCAGTAGTGGGTTCAGGTCACGGCCATCAACAGGGAAGAAAGGCAAGGTACGTAAGAACGGGTTAGACGTCACGATAATGAACAGCAAGAAGCCGACAGTAATCAGCCCCATGATAGCCAAAACGCGAGCCACAGACTCTTGAGGCATACCACGACTGAATGTCGCTACTGCTACAGTCCAACCCGCTTGGATGAGAACCCAAAGCAGTAATGAACCTTCGTGCGCACCCCAAACCGCCGTAATTCGGTAGTACCAAGGTAGTTGGCTGTTTGAGTTACTTGCTACGTATTGAATCGTAAAATCATTTGTGTAAAACGCGTAACACAAGATAAAGAACGAAATCGCTAAGAATCCGAACATACCCCACGACAACGGTCGTGCGCTGTTCATCAATAATGTGTTATTTCGAGCGGCTCCATACAATGGGAGCACGCTTAGCAGCAATGCAAGTCCCAAGGACAGGATCATCGCAAAATGGCCGATCTCGGCTATCATTGAGCATTTCCTTCTTTTTGTTCAGTCGTGTATTGCAAAGGCTCATGGGTTTTCTTCATTGCTTCCGCAACTTCAGAAGGCATGTACTCTTCATCATGCTTTGCCAACACCTCAAACGCTTCGATTGTCGTTGCATTTTTAAGGACACCCTGAGCAACAATACCTTGGCCTTCACGGAAAAGATCAGGAAGGATACCATCGTATAGAATTGTTACTTTAGGGCCTACATCCGCCAAATCGAAGCTTACACGTAGTGATTCATTGTCACGGCTTACAGAGCCGACTACGACCATGCCACCAATACGTAGGCGTTGACCAACTTCAGGCTTTTTACCATCTTTGCCGTTGACCAGCTCAGTTGGTGTGTAGAACAGATCCATGTTCTGGTTAAGTGCGTAAACCATCAATCCAACAGTCGCACTGATACCAAAAAAGATCGCTAAGACAATGCCCAGCCTCTTTTTACGTCTTGGGTTCATAGAGTGTTCTCCATATTTTTTGCTGCATCGATACGAGCTTGACGATCAATCTTAGCTTGTACTTCATTTAGTAATTGCTTACCACGACGAACGCTTACGACCAGTAAAATGATCATCGCGAGGAATGTGATTCCAAATGCACTCCAGACATACGAGGCATAACCTCCCATGGCTAAGAAATCACTCAAAGATTCAAAATACATAATTACCTACCCTACTACGCTTTTTCAGCCGCAAGCTTGCGAACCCATGGACGGTGACTTTCTTTACTGATGATTTCGTTACGGAAACGAATCATGGTTAAAGCGCCAAAGAAGAAAGCGAAGCCGAAGATGTTAAGAAGAAGCGGCCATAGCATGTCACTTGAGATCGAAGGTTTTGCGAACTTAGTAATGGTCGCGCCTTGATGAAGTGTATTCCACCACTCTACAGAGAAGTGAATGATAGGGAGGTTGATGACACCAACGATAGCCAAAATGCCTGCCGCTTTCGCTGCTGTTTTTTGGTCGTCAAAAGCGTGGTGTAGTGCGATCACACCCAAGTATAGGAATAGAAGAATCAGCTCTGAGGTTAAACGCGCATCCCAAACCCACCAAGCACCCCACATTGGTTTACCCCAAACTGCGCCAGTTAGTAACGCAATGAAGGTAAACACAGCGCCAATCGGTGCCATCGCCAGTGCGGCCATGTCTGATAGCCTTACCTGCCATACCAAACCGATAAAGGCAGCAATCGCCATCGACATGTAAACGCCCATCGACCAGATTGCAGACGGAACATGGATGTAGATGATACGGAAGCTATCACCTTGTTGGTAATCAGAAGGCGCAAATGCAAGCCCCCACACGGTACCGACGGATAGACACAATAGCGCTAGGATCGAAAACCATGGCAAAAGTTTACCAGCAAGCTGATAAGAGGTTTCTGCTTTGGCATAGGGATGGAGCCATTTCCACATGTTATAATCTCACTCTTACTTCATATTGCTTACAGCTATTA
>NZ_JBFRTN010000073.1:0-27921 GCF_041474095.1 Vibrio sp. 10N.222.54.A3 | reverse complement strand
TTTTATCTAACGATAAAACGTTTTGATATTCATCAACGAGTGCCCACACAGATTGATAGGTTTAAATTGTTAAAGAGCTTAACTTCTTGAGCGTTCCTTTTAAGTAAGGAGCCTCTCGAAGTGGACGGCCATTCTAGCGAATTAACATTCAGTGTCAAACACTTTTTGAAAATTAATTTTTTGTCGCTTTCCGTCTTACTGATTCTTGCTGAAGCCTTGTGGCGTCTGCCGTCTCAGTGGTGTCGCATTATAGGGAACCCTCTCAGCTTAGCAACTACTTTTTCATGAAAAATGAATAAATAGGGGTTAACTGCCTAATAGTTCACCTAAACGTAAAAAAGAGAGCATTTCTGCTCTCTTTTTGCTCAAAATCTAAGGGTATTGTTAGATAAATGCGTAAGCATCAGCGTACATATGGTCACGCTTTGCTTCTTTATTCTGAGTAAATAGGTCTCTTGCAGCGCCCGCCATTTCAAAACGACCTGCAATATAGATATCGAAATCAGCTAATGATTCGAAACTTTGCATAACAGCCTCAAGCACATTACCTGTTTGGCCATGCCAAACTTCCGGTGCTTCTTCTACTACCGGTACAAAGTGCACATTGCTATGCTTTTCTGCAATGCCAACCAACTCTTCTTTAGCATATAACTGGCACTCATCTTTTGCGCCCCAGTATAGGTAGATCTCTTTCGAGCTATTTTGCGCGATGCAGTGATCAAGAATAGAGCGCACGTAGCTGAAACCCGTGCCACCAGCAATAAGTAATAGAGGGCGATCGCTTTCTTCTTTGATCCAAGCATCTCCGTGTGGAGCATCAATCGCAATATCGCCATCTTCAGCTTGTGCCTTCTTCATCGCTTCAACCACTTCTAGTGCGTAAGCGTTGTGCTCGGCAGCACCAATGTGCAGCTCAAGCTCACCTTCGTGGCGGCAAGGGCTACTTGCGATAGAGAATGGGCGCTTATCTTTCTCGCCCATTTCAACCATCAGGTACTGGCCCGCTTTAAAAGCGACCGGTGTTTCTGGGTGAAGTAGGATTTGGTAAGTATTACAAGCCAAAGGCTCGATAGACTTCACTTTACATTTAATAGTCATGTTCTTCCTCTTACTAACCCTTAATCGGCAAAGGTTAGAACTAAATTACTTTCTGCAAATGCTTGGCAAGCAAAAATCCAGCCTTGTTGCTGCTCTTTCTCTGTGAGCATGGGTTCAAGGTGGTAACTCACTTGCCCTTCTAATTTTTTGCACATACACATTGCGCATGCGCCAACTTGGCAACGGTTTGGGAAATAGATATCGCTGTTGAGCGCAGCATCCAAGACCGTTTGCCCTTTTTCTACTGTGAAACTGATGTTTTCTGGGTATAAGACTACTTGGTAGCTCATGAAATTCCTAGCTGTTCCCAGATGCTATCAATCTTTTTCACAACATCAGGATCTTTTGTGATTGGTACACCCCACTCACGCAGGCATTCACCTTCCCACTTATTGGTCGCATCGAGACCCATTTTTGAGTGTCCAGTTTCGTTCTGCAGGAATAACGTATCTCTCGCCGGATCCATTCTTGTCGTTACAGCCCAAATGATGTCATTCCAATCACTCACATTGACATCGCCATCACACACGATAACAAACTTGTTCTCATCAAATTGAGACCAAACCGCTTCCATGATTTTCTTACCATTACCGGCAGCTTGCTTATCAATAGACACCACAACCATGCTGGCATTGTCGTTTTGCAGGTGAACATCAATAATTTCAGGATGAACCTTGGTTAACTCAGCCAAGCTACCCTCAATATGTTCACTATTTACAGGTGCTGTTTGGACATCTGGCGATAACGCTAACTCTGCGTCCCACTTCTTAGTCATATCTAGACCCATCTTAGAACCTAACCCAACCACGGGTGAGGCAAAATCCAATGAATCGATCGGCGTGTTCTCTATCATCAGGCTATCGCGTGACGGATCCATATGTTCGCACATCGCTGCGGTTACTTGAGACCAATCACGTGCATTCACATCTTCATCACACACCAATACAAATTTGGTGTACATGAATTGGCGTAAGAAAGACCATACACCCATCATCACTCGCTTAGCGTGACCTGGGTATTGCTTCTTCATGGTCACGACTGCCATTCGGTACGAACAACCTTCAGGCGGTAGATAGAAATCTTCAATCTCTGGGAACTGCTTTTGAAGAATAGGCACAAACACTTCATTTAGCGCAACACCCAATACCGCTGGCTCATCAGGTGGACGGCCAGTATAGGTGCTGTGATAGATAGGGTTCTCGCGCATGGTTACATGAGTAATAGTAAACACATGGTGCTTTTCTTTCTCGTTGTAGTAACCAGTATGATCTCCGTAAGGCCCTTCATCTGCGAATTCATTCGGGTCGATGTAACCTTCCATCACGATTTCTGCACTTGCGGGAACTTCTAAGTCGTTGCTGATTGATTTAACGACCTCAGTTTTACTACCACGTAGTAAGCCTGCAAACGCGTACTCAGATAAAGTATCCGGCACTGGCGTAACCGCACCAAGAATGGTGGCAGGATCAGCACCAAACGCTACCGATACTGGGAATGGTTTCCCAGGGTTAGTTTCCATCCAATCACGCAGATCCAATGCTCCACCACGGTGGGCTAACCAACGCATGATGATTTTATTCTTGCCGATCTTCTGCTGACGATAGATACCTAAGTTTTGGCGTTTCTTGTTTGGACCACGAGTAACCGTTAAACCCCATGTTAGCAATGGCGCGACATCATCAGCCCAACAGCTCATCACAGGGATTTTATCTAGGTCGACGTCATCGCCTTGCCATACCACTTGTTGGCAAGCCGCTTTGCGAAGGCGTTTAGCTGGCATGTTTAAGACTTGCTTAAACACAGGTAGTTTATCAAGAGCGTCTTTAAAGCCTTTTGGTGGCTCAGGTTCTTTTAGGTAAGCAAGCAACTTGCCCACTTCACGCAGTTCTTTGACTTCTTGACGTCCCATACCAATAGCAACCCGATTAGGTGTACCAAATAGATTGGTCAAAACGGGCATGTCATAGCCTACTGGATTTTCAAACAAAAGAGCCGGGCCACCAGCACGTAGAGTACGGTCGCTAATCTCGGTCATTTCGTAGTCTGGATCGACTGGGTGAGAAATGCGTTTCAACTGACCAATACTTTCAAGATGGTCGATAAAATCACGTAAATCTTTAAAACTCATAGGACTTCTACATGCTGATTATTCTGCGCTCAGTATATCAAAAAGGGTGACGCTGAGGTCCCCCTTTTTAGTGTGGTTATTGAGAGGCAAAATCCACTTTACGGTAATGCTTGCTCGATCAAAGAACTCTTCACCTGAGGGTTATCATTGACGAGATCTTGCAACCATCGCGTATGACCTTGTTTGGCGAGTTCACGCGCAACTAATGGTGCTTCATCAGCAATCGCCATCCTAGAGACAAGGAACAGCTTCACCTCTTCTGATAACGGGTTAACTTTGGTAAGCAAAGTAATCGCTTCATCTTTCAAACGCGGGTTCTTAGTCGCTGCCATCACCTGTTCAAGCGCGAACGTTTGTTTGGTTTCAGCAAGGCGAACTAGCTCAGCTTGGCTATGATAATCGGCCTTCATTCGCCATAGAATTTTGTAAACCTCTGGGTCTTCGCTCACTTGCGCTAATCGAACCACCACCTCAGTAGAAGGTAACCAACTAACAATAGAAGATGCGGTGAGTTGCTTAGTTAGGTAATCAACCGCTTCAGGAGACAAACTGTCTAGCTCTCTAATGAGCAACGCTTCTCGCGTTTGAACTTGATGTTCAGATCCAGATAACCACTCTTTTAGGTCGAGTTCCTGTTTCTCTGCATCTAGCACAAATACCAATGTCTTCTGATCTTGACGCCATTGTTTAATAAGGCGATTAGCAATTGAAGGGTAATTAAAGGCAGGTACCGTAAACTCATAGCCATCGCCACGTTCTAAGACTTGATAAGTGGGCGTGATAGCAAGTTGCTGCTCGATGAAGATAGACATCTTGGGTGTGAGTACGATTTTTTGCTGTTCAAGCTTCTTCAAGAGTTGGTAACGAGCCACCTCTTGCTGGGGAAATGTCAGGCGCTCAAGCGCAAAGCGTAGCGAATTGACTTCGTCACGTACGACAAGCTCTAGTAGTTCAGCAGTTTTCAGTTTTACTTGATCATTCTCAAGCCAAGACTCTACTGTAAGTGGAGACATCTCGGTGGCATAGCTCATACCAACCGGTGAAAATAACAGTGAAGTAGACAGGAGTAATGATGACAACAGTCCATGTTGCATTTTAACGTCCTTGTAACACTTTTGCTCATTCTGCAAGCTGGCGCTACAAAATGCAAATAAAAAGCGCCACCCGAGGGCAGCGCTTATTAAATACGATCAGCTAATCAATATTACTGACGACGCATTGCGTCAAAGAACTCATCGTTCGTTTTCGTCATTGCTAGCTTGTCGATAAGGAATTCCATTGCGTCGATTTCGCCCATTGGGTGAACAATCTTACGCAGTATCCACATCTTCTGTAGTTCATCGTTCTTGGTAAGAAGCTCTTCACGACGAGTACCAGAGCGGTTGAAATCAATCGCTGGGAATACGCGTTTTTCAGCAATCTTACGGTTAAGGTGCAGTTCCATGTTACCTGTACCTTTGAATTCTTCGTAGATAACTTCATCCATCTTAGAACCAGTATCAACCAGTGCTGTTGCGATGATCGTTAAGCTACCGCCTTCTTCTACGTTACGTGCCGCACCGAAGAAACGCTTTGGACGATGTAGAGCATTCGCATCAACACCACCAGTAAGAACTTTACCTGATGAAGGAATCACAGTGTTGTAAGCACGAGCTAGACGAGTAATAGAATCCAGTAGGATAACTACATCTTTCTTGTGTTCAACAAGGCGCTTCGCTTTCTCGATAACCATTTCTGCAACTTGTACGTGGCGAGATGCTGGCTCATCGAATGTTGAAGCAACTACTTCGCCTTTAACTAGACGCTGCATTTCTGTTACTTCTTCTGGACGCTCATCGATAAGTAGAACCATTAGTTCACACTCAGGATGGTTACGTGCAATGCTTTGAGCAATGTTTTGCAGAAGCATTGTCTTACCCGCTTTAGGCGGAGCAACAATCAGACCACGCTGACCTTTACCAATTGGAGATGCAAGGTCAAGAATACGAGCCGTAATATCTTCAGTTGCACCATTACCCGCTTCCATCACCATACGTTCGTTAGCGTGAAGAGGAGTAAGGTTTTCGAAAAGAATCTTGTTACGTGCGTTGTCTGGCTTGTCGTAGTTAACCGTGTTTACTTTAAGCAGTGCAAAGTAACGCTCACCGTCTTTAGGTGGACGGATTTTACCGCCAATAGAGTCACCTGTACGTAGGTTAAAACGACGAATTTGGCTTGGTGATACGTAGATATCATCTGGGCCAGCCAGGTATGAACTGTCGGCGCTACGTAGGAAACCAAAACCGTCTTGAAGAATTTCTAGAACACCATCACCAAAGATGTCTTCACCACTTTTTGCATGCGCTTTAAGGATGGAGAAGATAATGTCTTGTTTTCTTAGGCGAGCTTGATTTTCAAGACCTAAGCTTTCGCTAAGTTTAACAAGCTCAGACACAGGTCTGTTCTTCAGTTCAGTAAGATTCATAGTGGTGGAAGTTTGTTTAGTCAAAATAGGATCTGTTTTCTTAAGTTAAGAAGGATTTGGTCACGCAGGATCGACCAAGAAGAGAAATTCGTTCAATTAACGTGCGATAAATTAGCACTAAAACTAAGACTAGTCCATAGCTTAGAAAAAACAAAACCGCGCATTTGTTAACTGCGCGGTTTCTTTTCAAATGCTCACCTAATTAAAGGTTAGCGTCTAGGAACTCTTTAAGTTGAGTTTTAGACAATGCACCAACTTTAGTTGCTGCTACGCCACCATCTTTGAAAAGAAGTAGCGTTGGAATACCGCGAATACCAAATTTTGGTGGAGTTCCTGCGTTTTGGTCGATATTTAATTTACCGATAGTGAGCTTGCCTTCGTACTCGTCTGCGATTTCATCAAGAATCGGAGCAATCATCTTACAAGGACCACACCATTCAGCCCAAAAATCAACAAGAACCGGGCCTGCAGCATTGATCACATCGTTATCAAAACCGTCATCAGTTAGCTGCAAAATCTTATCACTCATCTTCCACTCCAATGTATTTTTTAGAACTGGTTGGATGATAACCAGTAAATAGATGCCCTATTGGAATGTATTTACTTTCGTATTGCAAGCTTAAGCTGATATTCTATAGCAATGAAAAAGACGCATATCACAGAGCAAAAGTTCGCCGACTTGGATTTACTCCCGCAAGTCATTGAAGGATTGGAGAAAAAAGGGTTCGATTACTGTACCCCTATCCAAGCCTTGGCGCTCCCGGTACTGCTCACCGGCCAAGACATTGCAGGCCAGGCCCAAACGGGTACTGGTAAAACGCTTGCGTTTCTTACTGCTACTTTTAATCACCTGCTAAAAACACCTGAGCATGAAGGGCGCAAGCCTAACCAGCCACGTGCGATTATTATGGCACCAACACGTGAACTCGCGATTCAGATCTACAACGATGCTGACTCTCTGGTTGAAAGCACAGGTATCAAAGCAGCACTTGCTTACGGTGGCGAAAGCTACGACAAGCAACTAGGTAAGATCGAAGAAGGCGCAGATATCTTAATTGGTACAACTGGCCGTATCATCGATTTCTACAAGCAGAAGGTATTTAACCTTAACCATATTCAAGCTGTTGTTCTTGACGAAGCTGATCGCATGTTCGATCTTGGTTTCATCAAAGACATCCGCTTCTTGTTCCGCCGTATGCCTGAGCCAAAAGATCGCCTGAACATGCTGTTCTCTGCGACGCTGTCTTACCGCGTACAAGAGCTAGCGTTCGAACACATGCACAACCCAGAGCATGTTGTTGTTGAGCCAGAGCGCAAAACAGGTCACCGCATTCAGGAAGAGCTTTTCTACCCTTCTAACGAACATAAGATGGCCCTTCTACAAACGTTAATCGAAGAAGAATGGCCAGATCGCGCAATCATCTTCGCTAACACGAAGCACAAATGTGAATCAGTTTGGGGTCACTTGGCTGCCGATGGTCATCGTGTTGGTCTACTAACAGGTGATGTTCCACAGAAGAAACGTGAAAAGATTCTTGAACAGTTCACTAAAGGTGATGTTGACCTACTTGTAGCAACCGATGTTGCAGCACGTGGCTTACACATTCCTCAAGTAACACACGTATTCAACTTTGACCTGCCAGACGATTGCGAAGATTACGTTCACCGTATCGGCCGTACAGGTCGTGCTGGTGAAAGCGGTCATTCGATCAGCTTTGCTTGTGAAGATTACGCAATCAACTTGCCACCAATCGAAGAATACATCGAGCACGCTATTCCAATGTCTGACTACGATGCTTCTGCACTACTAGAAGATCTACCGGCACCATTGCGTTTACGTACACGTAACCCGCAACAACGTCGCTCAAACAACAATGGTCCACGTAACGGTAACCGTAAACCAAACCAGAACCGTCGCCCACGCCAACCGCGTCATAACAAGGAAGCTTAGTCGCTTATGAGCCAAACAGTGTCATCCCCGCTTTACGCTGCAATCGACCTCGGGTCGAACAGTTTTCATATGCTCGTTGTGCGCCATATCGATGGCAGCGTGCAAACCATGGCTAAGATTAAGCGTAAAGTTCGTTTAGCCGCAGGCTTAGATGAAAATAACGTACTTAGTAAAGAAGCGATGCAGCGAGGCTGGGACTGTTTGAGTCTCTTTGCAGAGCGACTGCAAGACATTCCTAAAGAAAATATCCGCATTGTAGGTACCGCGACCCTGCGTACAGCGACCAATGTGGGTATCTTTCTAGAGAAAGCGAACCAGATCCTTGGTTACGATATCAATGTTATCTCTGGTGAAGAAGAAGCTGCGACTATCTATAAAGGCGTAGCACACACTTCTGGTGGCAGTGGTCGCCGACTAGTTGTTGACATTGGTGGCGCGAGTACCGAGATGATCATCGGTGAAGGCTTCTCAGCGAAAGCATTAACTAGCCTGAAGATGGGCTGTGTTACCTGGCTTGAGCGCCACTTTAAAGATCGCCAATTAACCGCAACCAACTTTAACAATGCCATTGAAGCGGCTAAGTCTACGTTGGCTCCTATTCTAGATAGCTACACTGATATCGGATGGGATGTGTGTGTTGGCGCCAGTGGTACCGTTCAAGCACTGCAAGAAATCATGTTGGCGCAAGGCATGGATGAAGTCATTACTCATGCCAAGCTTAAGCGTTTACAGAAACAAGCCATGATTACTGAGCGCTTGGAAGAGCTAGAAATAGAAGGATTAACCCTAGAGCGTGCATTAGTGTTCCCGAGTGGCCTTTCTATTCTTATCGCTATTTTTGAGCTACTTGAAATAGATTCAATGACACTCGCAGGCGGCGCACTCCGTGAAGGCCTAGCCTACGAGATGGTGGATGAACTTCGCCAAGAAGATATTCGTGCGCGTACCATCAAGAGCGTGCAATCACGTTACCAAATGGACGTAAGCTACGGTGAACAAGTTGCTGTCGTCGCACAAACTCTGTTAGAGCAAGCGGGCGCCGAAGAGTGGGTTTCAGAACCTCAAGCTGGCGTGCTATTGCAAACCGCAGCTAAGCTTCATGAGATTGGTTTAACCATCGATTTCAAAAAAGGCGGCGAGCACAGCGCTTACCTACTGCAGAACTTAGACCTGCCAGGCTTTACTCGAGCGCAAAAGCACTACTTGGGTGAGTTAACACGTCGCTACCGTGAACAGTTAACCTCATTGCCAGAGCAACATGCAATTTCAGGCACCAGCAGCAAGCGTATTTTACGAATTCTGCGTTTAGCTATTTTGCTGACCCACCGTCGCAATCCAGCGCTAGAGCCTGAGTTTAAGCTTGCAACCGATGGTAACAACCTGACCTTAACGCTTTCTAAGCAATGGCTAGCAGACAACCCGCTGACCGCTGCTGAGCTAGAGATCGAGTCGAATAGACAAACCGATATTGGCTGGCCATTGAATATTGAATGCCTCTGATATTAGTATCTGACGCTAGAAATTAAAAAAGCCCAAGTTAGTAGACTAACTTGGGCTTTTTCTTATCGCTGCATTAATGCTTTGTGTTATAAATCTCAAACTTAAGCGTTCACGCCTGTCGCTTTAAAGTCAGGGTTCACTGCGGTTAGCTTTCTAACAATGTAGTTAAGAAGCACGCCGTACATAGGCACGAACAAGCCTAAGCTGATGATAAGTTTGAATCCGTAATCGACTAAGGCAATCTCAGTCCAATGCTCGGCCATAAATGGATCTGGGCTTTGGTAGAAAGCAATCGCAAAGAATGCGATGGTATCAATGGCATTACCGAATAACGTTGAGCATGTTGGGGCTACCCACCACTGTTTAAGCTGACGTAGGCGGTTAAAAACATGTACATCCAAGATCTGACCCAGTAAATAAGCCATGAAGCTCGCCGCGGCGATACGTGCAACAAACAAGTTGAACTCACCTAGTTGGCTAAAGCCTTGGAATGAACCTTCAAAGAACACCACTGACAAGAAATAAGAAACGGCCAGAGCTGGTAGCATCACTAAGAAAATGATTTTACGGGCAAGCTGCGCGCCAAAAATGCGTACGGTCAGATCGGTCGCTAGGAAGATAAACGGGAAAGTGAAAGCACCCCAAGTGGTGTGCATACCGAAGACGGTAAAAGGTAGCTGAACCAGATAGTTGCTTGACGCAATAATCACCAAATGGAACAAAACTAATAGTGCTAGGGCTTTGCGCTGTTGCGCAGGGGTAAAGTTACTCATGCTGTACCTTTTTAGTTTGGTTTGGGGGTGAGGGAACCCAAATCGAGTCATTTCTTCGAATAATCCAAGAAAGCTCTTACCAATAATGTGAATTAAAAATGTTTCTATAATTTGCTCTATTGAGCGGCGGGCGATTATACATTAATCAATATTGGCTGCAATGGTGAGAACAAACGCAAACGTTTATCCTCACTTTTATTGGTGAATAGCGCTAGAAGCTGTGCTTTAGAAGCTATGCCTAAAGTTAAAAACCGCGCTTGAAAAGCGTCGCGAGATAATCAAACTCTTCTCGGCTCTCTTCCGCGTTTAACGACTCAAACCAAATTGATTCACTGTAATGCTCAGACTTTAAGAACATTCGACAATCTTCAAAATCAATCAACCAAGACTGCATATCGGCGTCCCATTGTTTTTCAACAACAGACGCTGACAGCAATGCCACCAGCTTTTCACCTAACACTTCATAAGAATCAAAATCAAAACTTGGAGACGTAATCAATAAACGCCCTTCCTCAGCCAGATACTCTCTTAAGCCAAATTCTGTTTGTGTTGTCATGTCCCTATTAACCTTATTCTTTTTCTATTAGTTAGACGTTTCTTTCAAACTAGCCGTGTGTGGTGATGTGTTCTTGAATCAGATCTAGGAATGGGTCTGCGTACTTATCGAGTTTACGTTGACCGACACCGTTGACTGCCAGCATTTCTCCGTATGAAGTAGGTAGTATTTCAGCCATATCAATCAAGGTCGCGTCACTGAATACCACATATGGTGGCAAGCCATCTTCATCAGCAATCGACTTACGCAGCTTACGCAGTTTCGCAAACAGCTTCTTATCGTAATTCTTGCTACTTAACTTATCGGACTTAGCATTACGCACCGCTGTATCTAAACGAGGAACAGCCAATTCCAAAGACATCTCACCGCGCAGCAGCGGGCGGGCTTCTTCTGTTAGCTGTAAAGTTGAGTTACGAGTGATGTTCTGGAACAGCAAGCCTTTATGAATCAGCTGACGGAAGATACTGATCCAGTAATCATGACTGTGATCGCGGCCAATACCGTAGGTAGATAGCTTATCGTGACCATTATCGCGGACACGGATGTTCTGCATGCCTCGCATTACTTCGACCACGTAGCCCATACCAAATGACTGATTCACACGGTACACACAAGACAACGCCTTCTGTGCTTCTTGGGTCGCGTCAAAGTGTTTTGGTGGATCTAAGCAGATATCGCAGTTGCCACATTGCTTCTCGCGATATTCGCCAAAATAGTTAAGCAGAACCTGACGACGACACGTTTGCGCTTCAGCAAAGGCACTCATCGCATTCAGCTTGTGCATCTCAACTTGTTTCTGTGGGCCTTCTTCTTTCTCATCTAGCATACGACGCAGCCAACCCATATCAGCCGGGTCAAACAACATCATCGCTTCAGCAGGCAAACCATCACGACCTGCACGGCCTGTCTCTTGATAGTAAGACTCGATATTACGTGGGATATCAAAGTGCACCACGAAACGTACGTTGGGTTTGTTGATGCCCATACCGAAAGCCACAGTCGCGACCACGATCTGAATATCATCGCGTTGGAAGGCTTCTTGAACGTAAGCACGCTCATCGGTGTCCATACCAGCGTGATAACCCGCGGCGCGAATACCGTTATTGCACAGCTTCTCGGTCACCATCTCCACTTTCTTACGGCTACCACAGTAGATGATGCCGCAATTGCCCTTTTGTGTTTCTAGGTAGCGAACCACCTGTGACACGGGTTTGTGCTTCTCAACCAAGTTGTAGCGAATATTAGGGCGATCAAAGCTGCCTAAGTAAGTATGCGGGTCCAGGAGCTGTAGGCGCGAGATAATATCTTTACGCGTCGCATCATCAGCGGTTGCTGTGAGCGCCATGTAAGGCACATGCGGAAAGTACTGTTTAAGCTGGCCTAATGATGCGTATTCAGGGCGGAAGTCGTGACCCCATTGAGAGATACAGTGCGCTTCATCGACTGCAATCATTGAAAGCGGTAAACCCTGAAGACGCTCGATAAAGTCACGCATCAACACACGCTCTGGTGACACATACACCATTTTCAGCTGACCTGAGTTCATACGATTGAACACATTCAGCAATTGGTCACGTGGCATTGAAGAGTTAATACACTCAGCGGCAACACCATTGGCCTTCAATTGGTCGACTTGGTCTTTCATCAACGAGATCAGCGGTGAGATAACCAGAGTCAGCCCTTCACGAACCAAAGCCGGAATTTGGTAACACAGAGATTTACCACCACCGGTTGGCATAATCACCAAGCTGTCTTTGCCTTCAACGGCCAAATCAATGACCTCTTGCTGACCATCGCGAAAGCTTTGATAGCCGAACACATCTTGCAAGATGGTTTGCGCATCATTCGCGGGAGTTGGTGTTTGCTCAGCAATCAGAGTGGCGGTCATTGTGGTTCCTAATCGAGGTATAAAGTCAGCATGCGACATTGGCAAGCAAGTCGCACATTGTAGAGTGGAATGCTGGTGAATTAAACCGCAAATTGTTAGGTGAAAAGGGTTATCGCTCCTATACTGACCAACTCTCTTATAAATCTTATTAATAAGCACTCAATGCTAGAGAAAGTTGCATGACACAGGAAGAACAACAACGTACGCGCCAAGGAGTTTTGCTTGCCGTCGGCGCTTACACAATGTGGGGTATCGCCCCTATATATTTCAAATCTTTAAGTGACGTTTCCCCGTTAGAGATCCTCAGCCACCGTGTAGTATGGTCTTTTTTCCTACTCGCTTTCTTACTGCACATTGGCCGCAGCTGGCGTAAAGTCCGTGACACCCTGACCTCAAAACCAAAAATGCTCTATTTGGTGGCGACATCTATTTTGGTGGGTGCAAACTGGCTGATCTTTATCTGGGCGGTGAATTCCAATCACATGCTCGATGCCAGTTTGGGGTATTACATCAACCCTCTGATTAACGTGTTACTTGGGATGCTCTTCCTCGGCGAACGCTTACGTAAGCTGCAATGGTTTGCTGTGGCTCTTGCTGCGATTGGCGTATTAATCCAATTAATTGCCTTCGGCTCAGTACCGATCGTCGCCATTGCCCTAGCCTTTAGCTTTGGCTTTTATGGCTTGCTGCGTAAGAAAGTCAGCTTAGAAGCACAAACGGGTCTGTTCATTGAAACTCTGGTGATGCTGCCTCTCGCCGCAACCTACTTACTGTTTATTGCCGATAGCCCGACCTCAAACTTATCGATGAACCCGATGCAACTCAACCTATTACTGGTTGCTGCCGGTGTGATCACCACGGTTCCATTGCTGTGTTTTACTGGCGCTGCAACTCGCTTGAAGCTATCAACACTCGGTTTCTTCCAGTACATCGGTCCAAGCTTGATGTTCTTACTGGCGGTTCTGATCTACGGCGAAGCCTTTACCTCAGATAAAGCGATCACCTTTGCTTTCATATGGGGAGCACTGGTTATTTTCAGCTTTGATGGCCTGCGTAACAACAAGAAGAACAAACGCGCGAAACAGTGATATTGATCGTTTTTTACAAGACAATCCCTTAATACGCAGATAAGCTTGGTTGAATTGATGACTATTTGACCAAGCTTTTTTGTACCATGGATAAAGTCCACTACTACTCTACCCCAACAGAAGATATCAGCCTGATCCAAGCTCAATACCAAGAGTTTGCCTTTCAACGCCACTATCATTTGGACTTTCACATCGGCTTAATTACCCAAGGGCAGCAAAAGTTCGCCTACAAAGGGGCGAGCCACCATGTCGGTGCAGGCCAAGTTGTTATCATGCCACCTGATGAGCTGCATGATGGGCACTCCAAACTCGATTCAGGTTATCAAGTCAGTGTGTTTGCAGTTTCTCCCGAATGGTTTCAAGATCTTGCCGATCCCAAGCAAAATGGTCACACATTGGGCTTTTCTGAGTTGATCCTCTCCGATCAAGCTGCATTTTTACAATTACGCAACTTGCACGGTCTGTTAATCAATCAAGACATCAGCCAACTCGCTCAAGATTGCTTACCATTCGAGGGATTCTCGACGATCGTCGATCGTTACGCTCAGTTTGGATCGAAAACTCAAGTACAGCTTGGTACTCAATCGGTTAACACGCTAAAAGACTATTTGATGGCGAATTTGGACCAGCCAGTGCGATTAGAACAACTGTCTGAGCTGTGCGGCTTAACCACAACTCAATTCCAACGCCACTTTAAGAACAGAATGGGCATCACCCCTTACGCGTGGCTGAGCCGTTTACGTATGGAACAGAGCATGCGCCTGATTAAATCTGGGATTTGTGGTACTAAAGTCGCGCACCAAGTAGGCTTCTATGATCAAGCACACTTCTCCAAGGCATTCAAAACCACATTCGGCGTACCACCCTCACAAATCAACTAAGTGTTGATAATTTACAATTGCTCGATTTCAAATCGCGGTAAGCTACGCTCAATACGATTACTTATTTAATAATAGCGGCAACGTTATTGAGAACTGACATGAACGAAGTCACCATACTGATCACCCTCGCCTCTATCCATTTCATCGCTTTGATGAGCCCCGGCCCTGACTTTGCGTTAGTCGTGCAAAATGCGACACGCCACGGCAGACAAACAGGCTTGTACATTGCGCTTGGTTTATCTTGCGGGATCTTACTGCATTCGTTGCTCAGCCTGACGGGAATCAGTTACCTAGTCCACCAGCAACCAACCCTATTTGCCATTATCCAGTTGGCTGGCGGTAGCTACTTGCTGTACTTAGGCTACGGTGCACTTAAAGCAACCTGGCAAATCATTCAGAACCACGACGATGACGACGATACCGTCAATGCCAAAGATCTGATTCTGACCAACAAGCGTCAGGCATTTTCGAAAGGGTTTGCGACCAATATTCTCAACCCAAAAGCTTTGGTGTTCTTTATTAGCTTGATGTCGAGCTTAGTGCCTGCCGACATGTCTCTATCAGGTAAAGGCTTTGCGCTTATTATCCTGTTTGGTCTGTCTCTGTTTTGGTTTTCACTACTGGCGTGGATGCTTTCGACTAAGGCTCTACAGAAGAAGCTCAGCGAAGCAACGGTATACATCGATGGCTTATGTGGCGTGGTATTCAGCCTGATTGGCGCGAGTATTCTTTGGCAGTCGCTGTCCGGTTTAATCGCTTAAATTCGAATCAAGATTACAATTCGTTAACAACGCACTGGCTATCTAATCTTTCCGCTGCCAATCTAGCTCTGCATATTAAAAGGAGAAGATCATGCAGTGGAAAACAAAACTAACAACCCTCGCCACTTCTACGCTACTTTTTGCCTCTCACGTCAGTTGGGCAAATCAAGCTGCCGATTCCGTCGCACCCGAACAAAGTAGTGGTTTAGAAACCAAACAACTCGTTAAAGCCAACGATTGGATGGTCACCGCAGCCAACCCTCTTGCAACACAAGCCGGTGCTGATGTACTTGCCCGTGGTGGTAACGCAATTGACGCCATGGTTGCCGTGCAGCTTATGCTTGGCTTAGTGGAACCTCAGTCATCAGGTATTGGTGGCGGCGCGTTCCTTGTCTATTTTGATGGCAAAGACAAACAGCTCAAGACCTACGATGGCCGTGAAACTGCGCCACTTGATGCCACCCCACGTCTATTCCAAGACGAAAACGGACAACCGCTTAAATTCTATGATGCCGTGGTTGGCGGTCGTTCTGTTGCCACGCCGGGCACGGTGCAATTGCTGTGGGACACTCACCAGAAATACGGCAAGCTCGAATGGGCATCACTGATTAAACCTATCGCTCAGTTAGCTGAAGAAGGTTTTACTATCAGCCCACGTTTAGCCACCTTGATCGAAAACGACCAAGAACGTCTGAGCCGCTTTGCGACAACTAAAGCCTACTTCTTCAATGCCGATGGCAGCCCAAAAGCCGCTGGCACGCAACTTAAGAACCCTGAATACGCGGCAACGTTACACGCTATCTCCAAGGATGGTGCTAAAGCTTTCTACCAAGGTGAGATTTCTGCCGACATCATTAACACAATACAAACAGCGAAAGGTAACCCGGGCGTATTGGCACAGAAAGATTTCGACGCCTATTCGATCAAGCAGCGCGAACCGGTTTGCTCTGCTTATGAAAGCTACGATATTTGCGGAATGGGGCCACCAAGCTCTGGTGCGTTAACGGTTGGACAAATCCTTGCAATGACTGAGCAGTTTGACCTCAAATCATGGGGGCCAAACGACGCACAATCTTGGCAAGTGTTAGCAGACGCTTCTCGCTTAGCCTTTGCAGACCGTGGTATGTACATGGCAGACCAAGATTATGTGCCTATGCCAACCCAAGGGTTAGTGAATACTGACTATTTGCAAGAGCGTGCTCAGTTAATTACCGCAGGTAAGGCATTAGACAGCGCACCTTCAGGCACCCCACCGTGGGATCATGCGATGCAGAGAAGCCAAGATGTTTCTATTGAGTTGCCGTCCACCAGCCACTTCAACATTGTCGATAGTGATGGCAATGTCGTATCGATGACTACCACTATTGAGAATGCCTTTGGCTCACGTTTGATGGTTAGAGGTTTCCTACTCAATAACGAACTAACCGACTTCTCATTCAAGACTCATAACGATGGCAAACCTATCGCGAACCGACTTGAACCGGGTAAGCGCCCACGTTCTTCAATGGCACCGACCATCATCATGCAAGACGATAAACCTTATATGGCGATCGGTTCTCCGGGTGGTAGCCGCATCATAGGTTATGTGGCACAAGCGATCATTGCTCACACCCAATGGGACATGGATATCCAACAAGCGATCAACCAACCACACTTCCTAAATCGCTTCGGTACCTTAGATTTGGAAAAAGGAACATCTGCGGAAAACTTCAAACCTGAGCTAGAAAAGATGGGATTTGAGGTCAACATTCGCGATCTTAACTCGGGTTTACACGCTATTCGCATCACAAAAGATGGTTTAGAAGGCGCTGCAGACCCTCGTCGTGAAGGTGCAGCCATTGGTCAGTAGGGAATAATCCTCCCTTTTTACTCGCTGCCTTGTGCGAGATCTCTCACAAGGTAGTGAGTAAATATCGACATTTGATGACGAAATTAGTCACCTAGATATCGTAACCAATTGAAATAAAACGATACGTACATTTATCATTCAAATAATTATATAGAAATTCGCTTATGCACCATTGCTGATAAATAAGGAATCGGTAATATGAATGGTGTCGGAAGGATGCTGACACGGAACAGGAAACGCCAAGGACTTGGTTATCTTCAGGATGAAGATTCGATTACTCAGGATGAATAATCGGCATGGATAGCGAAATGGACATTGAATGGACGCAATAGTAACTAGGATGGTTGCTACTAAGGAAAGACAATGGACACCTCTGGACGAGGAAAGGACTGAACATCAGGATGATGTAAAGGACACCGCTCAAGGAACAAGTGACGCGCGCTAACGAGGATTGTTGGCAGATCAGGATAAGATCAAGGACACCGCTAGGAAGGCGACGAAAGGAATACGCTGAAGGATAACAGCACACTATCATGGATTTGATGCATGGAGCACACTTAGTAGCCGGATTGCTGCGAGTAAGACTATAGACCCCGATGAGCGCAAGCTCTCGGGGTTTTTCTTTATCTGTCGTTTCACTTATTCCTCTCTCAAACAAATAAATCAAAGACCTTTAATTACAATTCTGACATTTAAAGCATTCACTTCTTAACCACTTCCGAGTAACGTAAGTCTTACTAGGCTCAACTAGTTTCATAACCATAATTAAACTAAGGACAAATTCATGTCACACGTTACCTTCAAAGGCGCTGCTGTACCACTAACAGGCACATTCCCACAAACTGGCGAACAAGCACCAAGCTTTGCACTGACTGCAGGCGACCTTTCTGAACTGACTCTTGCTTCTCTTGAAGGCAAGAAAGTGGTTCTAAACATCTTCCCAAGCATCGACACAGCAACTTGTGCAACGAGCGTACGTACGTTCAACGCAAAAGCAGCAGAACTTGAGAACACGGTTGTGGTTTGTATTTCTGCTGACCTACCATTTGCTGCAGGTCGCTTCTGCGAACTAGAAGGCATTGAAGGCGTTCAACACGCTTCAACTTTCCGTTCTCCTACATTCGCATCAGACTACGGCGTAGCGATTGCTGAAGGTCCACTAGCAAGCCTAACAACACGTGCAGTTGTCGTTGTTGATGAAAAGGGTGTGGTAACACACAGTGAGTTGGTTGCAGAGATCACTGAAGAACCAAACTACGAAGCGGCACTTGCAGCACTGTAAGTCTCCTTTCTAGGCAGGAATGCCTTAAGCTCGGAACCTGCCTATTTAGACTGGTTTCGAGCAATAAAAAAGAGCAGCCATTGGCTGCTCTTTCTGTTTTTAATGCGGATTACTTTTGAATGCTGAACGGTTTTTAAAGACCAAACTGCTTTTTAGATATTAAAGTAATAGATTAAAGCTGCTCTAAACGCGCGTAAGCCGTTACTAACCACTTAATCCCTTCACCATTAAACGCCACTTGAACTCGGCTTTGTGGGCCACTTCCTTCGAAGTTGATGATGGTGCCTTCACCAAACTTAGGGTGCTTCACGCGAGAGCCCAAGCTAAAGCCTGTTTCATTGAAGTTCTCTTTCACAGCGGTTTGGCTAAAGCGACCACTGCTTGCAGGGCGGCTGACTTGCGCTTTCATACGCACTTCATCCAGACAGGTTTCTGGCAGCTCACGAATAAAACGTGATGGCTTATGATATTTGTCCTGACCGTACAGACGACGCATCTCAGCATAAGTGATGTAAAGCTTCTCCATCGCACGGGTCATGCCTACGTAACACAGGCGACGCTCTTCTTCTAAACGCCCCGCTTCTTCGGCCGACATCTGGCTTGGGAACATGCCTTCTTCGACACCCACCATGAACACCATTGGGAACTCTAGGCCTTTGGCACTGTGCAGAGTCATGAGCTGAACCGCGTCATCAAACTCATCAGCCTGACCTTCACCCGCCTCTAACGCTGCATGAGTCAAGAAAGCAGTAAGCATGCTCATCTCATCCGCTTCTTCTGGTTTTTCAAACTGACGCGTTGCCGTTACCAATTCTTCCAAGTTCTCAATACGAGCCTTCGACTTCTCACCCTTCTCTTGCTCGTACATCGCAAACAGACCCGACGATTTAATCACGTGGTCGGTTTGTTCATGCAGGCTAAGTTCTAGCGTGTCATCTTCAAGCGCATTAATCAGCTCGATAAAGCGACTCAATGCACCCGCAGCACGACCGGGTAGCACTTGCTCTTCTATCAAAGCAACACTTGCTTCCCACATGGTTGCACCACGATCACGAGCGGCAAGACGAATCGTTTCTAACGTTTTATCGCCCAAGCCACGCGTTGGCGTATTAACCACACGTTCAAACGCCGCATCATTACTGCGGTTGCTCATTAAGCGCATGTAGCTCAAGGCGTCTCTGATTTCCTGACGCTCGAAGAATCGCATGCCGCCGTAGATTCGGTAAGGGAGACCACCTTGGATCAAAGCTTCTTCAAGAACACGCGATTGAGCGTTATTACGATATAGCATTGCGGTATCTTCTAACGCACCGCCTTTCTCTTGCCACTCTTTGATTTTGCTAACTGTGAAACGCGCTTCATCTAGCTCGTTATAAGCCGAGTACACAGAGATTGGCTCGCCATCGTTGCCATCAGTCCACAGCTCTTTACCCATACGCTCGGTGTTGTTCGAGATAAGCTCGTTCGACGCCTGCAGAATGGTTTTGGTTGAACGGTAGTTTTGTTCAAGTCGAACCGTCGAAGCACCTGGGAATTCATCCAAGAACTTCTGAATATTTTCGATCTTCGCACCACGCCAACCATAGATAGATTGGTCATCATCGCCTACGATCATCACGCGACAATCTGGGCCAGCCATCATGCGAAGCCAAGCGTATTGGATGTTGTTGGTATCTTGGAATTCGTCGACAAGGATATGCTTAAAGCGTGCTTGGTAGTGCTCTCGGATGTGTTTCTTATCGCGTAATAGCTCATGCGATCTCAGCAAGATTTCCGCAAAGTCGACCAAGCCAGCACGGTCACATGCTTCTTGGTAAGCAGAATAGATCTTTAACCACGTTTGAGTTATTGGATCATGGTAGGCGTCAATGTGACTTGGGCGTATTCCCTCGTCTTTCTTACCATTGATCCACCAAGAAGCTTGCTTGGCAGGCCACTGCTTTTCATCAAGGTTTTGCGCCTTGATTAAGCGGCGTAGCAAACGAATCTGATCATCAGAATCAATGATCTGGAAATCTTCTGGCAGTTTTGCATCTAGGTAGTGAGCACGAAGGATGCGGTGACAAATACCGTGGAAGGTGCCGTTCCACATGCCTGACGAACTACCCATCATCAACTCTTCAATACGACCACGCATCTCTGCTGCCGCTTTGTTGGTGAAGGTAACCGACATAATAGAGAACGGCGATGCTTGCTCTACGCTTTGCAGCCAAGCAATACGATGCACCAACACTCGCGTTTTACCACTGCCTGCACCTGCCAGAATAAGTAGGTTTTCTAAAGGTGCCGCGACCGCCTCACGTTGTTTATCGTTTAGGCCATCGAGTAAAAGCGAAGGATCTATCATTGGATATGCTCACTACTGGGTATTTATACATAAAAGTTGATTATAACCTAAACACTAGGCTGCGTTTAGGATAATAAGAAGAAAAAACAATCAAAAATTAACATCATTAATTCAATAACTTAAGAGATGAAACATCATTAATGTTGATATTTTTTATAATGCCGTGAAATTATTTCCCGGTTGTTCCAATCCTTTTTAGTAAGCAAGTTAACAATCCATTAACCTGCGATATGAAAATACTATTAAGTCCTAGAGGTAATGACTATGAAAAATTCTAATCTTGCTGTTACAGCTGCAATCACAAGTGTACTAGCGTTCGGCGGTGCAGTTCTTACATCAGCACCTGCGGAAGCAGCAGCAAAAGAAAAATGCTACGGCGTGGCAAAAGCTGGCCAAAATGATTGTGCAACCAAAACAAGCTCATGTGCGGGTACAGCAAAAGAAGACAACCAATCCGATGCGTTCGTAGTCGTACCTAAAGGGCTATGTGGCAAATTATCAGGTGGTAACACTCAATCATCATAATTGAGCTGCTTAGTATGGTGAGCTGACATTCAGCTCACCTCCACTTCTTGTTAGGAGAATCGTTGTGACTCAAACTCTTCACTCCTACGCAGGGGTTGGCCTTAGAACACCGCACTTGGACTTCTTTAGCCAAAATCCAGCCTTAGTAAGTTGGTTAGAAGTTCACAGCGAGAACTACTTCTTAGCTCAATCACCGCAACGACAACAACTCAGAGAAATTCGTCACGCACACAACATCAGTTGTCACGGTGTTGGGTTGTCGCTAGGTTCTGTTGAGCGCATCAATCAACATCATCTTGTGCAATTAAAAGAGCTCATTGATGATATCAAACCCTTCTTGGTTTCTGATCATCTCAGTTGGAGTCAGACAGGTGGTCATTACTTCAATGACTTGCTACCGCTGCCTTACACAGAAGAAGCATTGGAAGTCTTCTGTCGTAATGTCATCGAGGTTCAAGACAGCTTGCAACGCCCGATGTTGATTGAGAACCCATCGAGCTACCTATCCTTCAAGCATTCTACTATTCCTGAGTGGGAGTTTTTGGCTGAGGTACAAAAGCGTACTGAGTGTCGCCTACTGCTCGATTTCAATAATATTTTCGTCTCATCTTTTAATCATGGCTTTAGTTGTGAAGAGTACTTAAACGGAATACCAGCAGACAAAGTTGAAGAGATTCACTTGGCAGGTTTTACCAAAAAGAAGCTTGAACAAGGTGAGATCTGGATAGACACACACAGTAAACCTGTCTGTGACGAAGTGTGGAAACTCTACACTGACTGGGTTGCACAACATGGTTTGCGCCATACCTTGATTGAGTGGGATCTCGATATCCCAGAGCCACAAGTTTTATTGGCTGAAGCAACCAAAGCCAGTGATATCTTGTATCAACACGACAAGTTCAACCAAAGGAGTCGCGCCTCATGAGCCACTCCCTAGCAGAGGTTCAATTGGAGTTTGCTAACGCCCTACGCTATCAAAACAATGGTGAGTACTGCGACATAGTGAGCGACCATTTTACCGATGAACAACGCATCCAGATTTACCGTAATAACTTTGTGATCAGCTTGAGCGAAGTTCTGGCAGCAACCTACCCACTCACTGAAATGTTGGTTGGTGAAGAGTGCTTCCAACAGATGGCTCGTCAACATGTCTTACATTATCCATCGACCTCTGGTGATGTCAGTGGTTACGGTGAACACTTTGAACAGACTATCCAAGCCTTTCCTGCCGTTATTGAGGCTGCACCTTATCTCGGTGAAGTGGCTTTGTATGAATGGCAGAAAGATAGCTTGGTAAGGTTTTCGTCACAAGCACATGTCGACCAGAGACCTCTTTCTTGCCTTGCAGATGTACCACAAGAGCAACAAGGCGCTTTAGTCTTTCATCTCAAAGATTCAATAACACTGATTCATTTTAGTTACACGATTATCGCGCTTGAACACGCCATCTATCAGCAGCAACTTGATGGGCTAGACATCAACCAAGCTGAATTTGGGGTGTTAATCCGAGCTGAGAATTCACAGGTTGAGAGCCATAGTTTGAGTGAAGAGAGCCACCAACTCCTCACTGAATTGCAATCAGGTCGAACACTCTCAGCAATCGATCCTTTATTACTACAACATCTGAATACTGTTATGGCGCTAAACGTCATCTCAGGTTTTTCAATCAATGCCGAATTGGAGGCATAACATGGATAACAACACAGTCACGAACATGATGGCTCAATACGACAGTTTGATTGAGAAATCACAGGCACTTTTTGTTCCAGTGCTTCTACTATTTTGTCGCCTTTGGGTGGCGTGGGTATTCTTTAATTCTGGACTCACCAAGATAGCTACTTGGGATAGCACGCTTTACTTGTTTGAATTGGAATACCAAGTGCCACTGCTACCTTGGGAATTGGCTGCTTACATGGGCACTGCCGCTGAGTTAATTCTACCGATGTTTTTAGCGCTCGGTTTATTAACACGACCTATGGCTGCGGTGTTGTTCGTTTTCAATATCATTGCTGTCGTGTCTTACCCTGTATTGTGGGATCAAGGCTTCTACGATCATCAGCTTTGGGGGTTAATGATTCTTATCGTTGTCGTGTGGGGCGCAGGACCATTCTCACTTGATAGAGTTTTGAAAGCGCAGTTCAGGAATTAAAATAAGTTTTCACCTCTTTTGAACTGCTAAAGCTAAATGCTACAGCCCAAACGCAAGAAACCACTCAATTGAGTGGTTTCTTTTTTAACTGGGATAAGCTTACTTATTTAGAAAAGCTTGTAGCTCTTCAGCAGAGATGCCTTGCTCTGCAAGTTCTTTTGCCAATAGCTGAACCTGCTCACCCTTACGAGACTCTACCACACGCTGAAATTGGTAAATGATATCTCGCAAAGTATCGATTGGAACTTGTTTTGCCGCACTGCGAATACGCTCTTCACTTTGGTTGCCTAGCTCTTTAAGCAGTTTACCAAACATGACCTTTTCAGGTGCATCTTCCATTTGTTCTAAGACGCGCGCCATTTCGTAGGTTGTTAATGACATTACAGTATTTTCCGTTGGGGACTAACGTTTCAATGAGTGACAAATATACCATGTTTTAACGTTTCGAAAACCGCCATTTGTATATTTTGTCACCCTTGTAACTTATGCCTTAGCAAACGTCGTGTGCCAAGACTTACCCGCTTTGCTCGCAAGCACTAATAACGCAGGAACAATCAGGAACATTTGCAGAGCAATCATCACTTGCGACGTTAAATCAAGACGTTGCATGGTACCCACAAGAAGCCCTGAACCGCTCATTTGGAACAAGCCAAGCAGCGCAGCAGCTGTACCCGCACGGTCACCGAAAGGTTCTAGAGCTTTACCTGCCGCAGCACCAAGAATCCAAGCAAAGCCAACTGACGATAAGAAGATCGGTAGCATGAACGCGATTGGAGTAGCGTGCTCAGCAAGCACCAACATAATCACACCCGCTAAGCCCAGCGTCGAGATACCAACCACCAGTGCTTTATAGGTACCAAAACGGTCCATAAATTTAGGTGCAGTAAACGCAGCTGCAATGTTGATGGCCGCATTAACACCAAACCAGAAAGTAAACTCTTTCATGGTCAGGCCTAGGTTTTCCATCAACACAACTGGTGCAGAGGTTACATAAGCGAGGATAACCGCCATCGCCATCAGACACAAGGTTGCGTGGAAAAGGAATGATGGTGTTTTCAATACTGACCAGTATCGCTCAAGCTTGAATACCGCAACCTTTTCTGTCGCAGGGTTAGACTCTTTCATTTGGAAGAATAAGATAGTGCCAACAACGACAGCAAAGCCTGCCATAAAGCTAAAGTTCGAGCGCCAACCAAATTGATGTGTTAACCAAGCGCCAAGAATGGGTGCCAAAGCAGGAATAAAACAGATTGCACCATTAAGGTAGCTGATCATACGGCCACTCTTCTCTGGGCCAAATAGATCGCGAACCGTTGCAAAGGCTGCTACAGAAGTCGCACAAGCTCCTAAGCCTTGTAGCAGCCGAGCCATTAGCATCATATCAATCGATTGAGCTGCCCACGCCAAGCAAGCACTCAATGCATAGATACTAACACCTCCCAATGCAACGGTTCGACGTCCTAGCTTATCAGCCAAAGGGCCAGCAAATAATTGCCCGACACCCATGGCGAATAAAAACCAGGTAATCGTATCTTGTGCTAGTGCATGTTCCACGTGAAACGCTGTCGAAATTTGTGGCAGAGCTGGTAGGTAGATATCAATAGCCAGAGGGCTAAATAAAACCAACATTGCCAATAAAGCAACCTGCAGTTTACTAGGGGTTGGAAGCGCGTTAGAAGGCACAAGATTCTCCGAATGAGTTAATTTAGGTGCATAATAACCAACTAAAGATATGAACAAAAATGGCATATACTCATTAGCATTATTCCAAATAGGAAACTCATATGAATATTGAGAAACTATCGCGCCTCGACCTCAATCTATTAGTTTGCTTGCAGGTGCTGATGGAAGAGCTAAGTGTGACTCGCACCGCCCACCGATTGTGCCTAAGCCAGTCAGCGGTTAGTAAGTCATTGGCCAAACTTCGTGAGCAATTTAATGATCCCCTTTTCACGCGAAGTGCTCATGGTCTGCGACCAACACCAAAGGCGGTCTTTCTCAAACCTCGATTAGAAACGCTGATCAACCAACTTGATGTGCTCACCCAACCAGAGACCTTCATTCCCAACAACAGTGACCACAGTTTTCACATTGCGGCTGTTGAGAGCGTTTACCCACTTATTCTTCCCCACTTTTTACCAGCGATATTTCGACAAGCCCCTAAGGTGAATATCAACACCCACGCTTGGACGGAGCAAACCTTTAAGAAGCTGCAGCTCGGTGAGCTCGATATCGGACTCACAGGTAAAGACATCGACATCAACGACGCACGTTTAACTATGCTGCCGCCAGATGATATTTGCGAGCAAGAGATCTACCGTGACGCGCAGATGTGTGTGCTAAGACGCAACCACCCCGCTCTGAATGGCAAATGGGATCTGGAAACCTACCTTGCACAGCGTCATGTACAAGTAAGATGTGATGGTAACGATCGTTGGCTGCTCGACTATAAGCTTGCCGACCTTGGTCACCAACGTGATATCGCTATTTCTGTTCCAGACTTCAATAGCGCCGCAAGCCTATGTACCTACACCGACTTTGTGTTTACTGCACCAAGCCACTTTACTTACCTCGTCGCCAAGCAACTCGACTTAGTGGTTGTCCCTTTACCGATGGAATTCCCACCGATGGCATACACTCTGTTTTGGCACCGTGACAGAGAAAATGACCCAGCGTTAACTTGGCTACGAGATATCATCAAAGAAAAAACTCTGCACCTTAGATAAAAATGGCGTACAGCGTTTGCAGCAAACGAACAAAAGCGCTAGCTTATTGACCTAATAAGTCCCCTCGCATGTATATCGACTGTGAGTGTTAACAAGGACCCTAACAATAAGGATAAACACAGATGCACAATATCACTGCTGAACGCGTTGCTGCGGTTCGAGCTTGGCTTGAAACAAACAACCTAGATGCCGTTATCATTCCACATGAAGACGAATATCTAGGTGAATACGTTCCTGCTCATAACGAGCGACTTCACTGGTTAACAGGTTTCACTGGCTCTGCTGGTGCGGCAGTTATCACTCGTGAGAACGCTGCTATTTTTGTTGATGGTCGCTACACGGTTCAGGTTCGTAAGCAGGTACCAGCAGAGTTATTTGAGTATCGCCACCTTATTGAAGAGCCGGCTTTAGATTGGATCACCAGTTCTCTAGCACAAGGCAGCAAGGTTGCATTCGACCCACGCATGCACACTGCTGCTTGGTTGAAAGGCGCTCAAGCTAAACTGGCAGAGAAAGTTGAACTAACAACACTATCTTCGAATCCAATTGATGAGCTTTGGTCTGATCGTCCTGAGCCGGTGGTATCTGATGTTCGCTTAATGGCAACAGACGCAGTAGGCCAATCAAGTGAAAGCAAACGTGCGGAGATTGCTGGCTTACTAAAAGCCAAAGGTGCTGATGCCGCTATCCTTACGGAACTCGATTCGATCTGTTGGTTGCTTAACATTCGCGGCTTGGACGTATCTCGCCTACCTGTTGTGTTATCCAATGCGATCATCCACGCCGATGAAAGCGTCGACTTCTTCCTAGACCCAGCTCGTATTCCTATGGGCTTTGAAGCACACGTTGGCAATGGTATTCGCGTATCTCACCCATCAGAGCTTGAAGCACGCCTTCAATCTTTGGAAGGCAAAAATGTATCTGTCGATTCAGGTACCAGTAACGCTTGGTACACGCTGGTTCTACAAAACTCTGGTGCTCATATCATTGAAGCAGCAGACCCATGCCTAATGCCAAAAGCAGCAAAGAATGAAACTGAAATTGCCGGCATGAAAGCGTGTCACATTCGTGATGGTGTTGCGATGGCGAAGTTCCTATCTTGGATTGATGCAGAAGTCACGCAAGGTAATCTGCACAATGAAGCTGTGCTAGCAGACAAAGTTCAATCATTCCGCGAACAAGACCCAACGCTGATGGACCTAAGTTTTGACACGATTTCAGCAGCAGGCGGCAACGCAGCAATGTGTCACTACAACCACGAGAACCAACCTGAACCAGGTCAGTTAGAGATGAATACTCTTTACCTAGTCGATTCAGGCGGTCAGTACCTAGATGGTACAACCGACATCACTCGAACTATCGCGATTGGCCAGCCAAGCGACGAAATGATCCAGCAGTTCACGTTAGCGCTTAAAGGTCACATCGGTATCGCGCGTGCACGTTTCCCACAGGGTACTCGTGGTTTCCAACTTGATATTCTAGCTCGCCAACACTTATGGGCAGAAGGCTTCGACTACGACCACGGTACTGGTCACGGTGTTGGTCATTTCCTAAGTGTTCATGAAGGTCCGCAAAGCATCTCTAAGAAGCTAATCGATGTACCTCTTGTTGAAGGCATGGTGTTATCAAACGAGCCGGGTTACTACCGTGCAGATGAATTTGGTATCCGTATCGAAAACCTAGAACTGGTGGTTGAGCTGCCAACTCAAGGTGACTTCTCAGTACTAACGTTTGAGTCGCTAACACGTTGCCCTATCGATAAGCGCAACATCAACGTCGATTTACTGACACGACCTGAACTTGCATGGCTTAATGATTACCACCAGAAAGTATGGAACGATGTTAGCCCATTAGTTGAAGGTGATACATTGGAATGGTTACGCCAATCAACCACTCCACTTGCTCATGCTTAATGCTTAGCTAATTCAAACTTAATGAATCGAGTAGGAGGAGGC
>NZ_JBFRTN010000072.1:0-19000 GCF_041474095.1 Vibrio sp. 10N.222.54.A3 | reverse complement strand
TATAATATTTAACAATTCCATTGACTCTAATACGCAATCAGATTAACAATATAAGTAGCAAGAAAGAAATAGGTTCACCTGAACCAACACCTTGATTTACTTATTATAAGCAGTGTCGTAACCCAATAAGTGATCGTTTTACTGGTAAGTTCAGATAACAATAATAGCTAATCCAAGGATAAGATTATGAAAAGACTGTCAAAAATCATGTGTGCTGTTGTTGCCGCTTCAGGCCTAGCAGCAGCGCCTTCTATTGCTGCAACCACTTATGTAGGTGCAAAAGTGGGTATGGGCTGGCTAGACAGCGCATGTGTAGCCGGTGCTAAATGTGATGATGATGCAATTGGTGCAGGCATCTACTCTGGTTACAATTTTAATGACAAATTTGGTATTGAGCTAAGCTCAGACTTCCTTGGCGACTACAAGACAAGCTTTTCAAAAAACGGTACAACAGCTGCGTTCAGCGACCCACTAATCGCAATCTCGCTAACTCCAATGTACCGTCTAGCAGTACAACAAGAGTTTGATGTATTCTTCAAAGCGGGCCCGGCATACATTTCACACGGTGGCGAAGATGACGTTGTTCTTTCTGCTGGCATCGGTCTAGAGAAGCAGCTTTCTTCTGATTGGGCATTGCGTGTTGAATACCAATATTTTGATGACTTCGACGACAACTACGTTCAAGACCTGAACTCGAACCTACTATCAGTTGGTGTTAGCTACAACTTCGGTACTGGCAACACAACAGCATCAGCGGCGGTTGCAACAGCTTCTGCAGTAGCAGTGACTCAAGCGCCATCTGAGCCAATCACAGAGCCTGCAGTTGTTGTTGAAGAGAAAACGACTGTCGTTGTAACTAAAGCGCAAACAGAGAGCTACTCTCAAGAAATGTTCGCGACTAACAGTACTGAACTGTCTGCAGATGGCAAAATTGCATTAATGCCATTAGTTGAAGTACTTAAAGCTCACCCTCAATCAACAGTTGATGTTGTTGGTCACACAGACTCAACAGGCGCAGCTGAATACAACATGATGATCTCTAAGAAGCGTGCAGCAGCTGTAGCGGCATACATCGAAGAGCAAGGCATTGAAGCAGACCGAATTACAGCGTCAGGTGAAGGCGAAGAGAATCCAATCGCATCAAACGATACAGCAGAAGGCCGTGCTCAAAACCGTCGTGTTGACGCAACGATCCCTGGTTTCGAATACCAAGAAGAAGTACAAGTTGAAGAAGTTATCGTAGAAACTGCTGAATAACAGCACTCTACCTTAGCCGAAATAATAAGGGCGGAGCACTCAAAGTGCTCCGCCCTTTTCTGTATCTGTCTTTACTAATAAGCCGTAAGCCGAAAAGTACCGGCCCCAAGCTAGGCTGTACAAACCGAAAACTAAACGATTTCCCAGCTGTGAGTCATTTCTACGCCAGCACCTAACATTAGACATACTGAACAGTATTTTTCTAACGAATCAGCACATACTTTAGCCACTAACTCAGGATCTAGGTTGTCACCAGACACTTCAAAGTGAATGTTAATCACAGTAAAGATTTTTGGTGCTGTTTCACGACGTGTCGTTTCAAGTTTTGCATTACAGCCTGTGATGTTCTGGCCTGCAGATTTCAAACCATCGACGACATCAACAGAGCTACAACCACCAGCGGCCATAAGGACCATTTCCATTGGGCTTGGCGCGGTTGCACCACCACTGCCATCCATTACTACAGAGTGGCCAGATTGAGATTGACCTAGGAATTTAAAGCCTTCGACCCATTTAACTTCTGCTTGCATGTTGTTCCTTAGATGTACGATAACCGCCATCGCTGTCTATTATTGGATATCAATACTGACACCCTACTACTGGCGGCATTTATGAGCAAGATTTTCTCGGCGACATATTTTTTTGTGAATGATGCAATTTTTTCCATCTAAAACCTGTCTCTATTCGTACATTCAAAATCGAATGAGAAGAACGTCAAGATGAGGTATCTATGAATAAATTATCTAAAATATTGGTATCACTCGTGGTTGCGCTACCACTGATTTCGCTGTTTGTAAGCCAGACTGGCACTGCCAATACAATGGATAAAACGGCTAATTCAGGTAAAAGTGAAATCGCGACACTGGCTGGTGGCTGTTTTTGGTGTACGGAGTCCGATCTAGAGAAGCTAAAAGGTGTAACCGACGTTATCTCTGGATACTCTGGTGGTGAACTGGAAAACCCAACCTACAAACAGGTCTCTTCGGGTAAGTCAGGTCACATCGAAGTGATCAACGTGACTTACAACCCTGATGTTGTTAGCTATGAACAGGTTCTTGACCAATTCTTCAGACACATCGATCCAACCGATGACAAAGGCTCTTTTGTAGACCGAGGCCGTCATTATCGACCAGCTATTTTCTATCATAACCAAGCACAAAAAGATGTTGCTCAGAACTTCATGATGGAAATCGACAAAGCTAATATCTTTGGTGAACCACTAAAAACAGAACTGATTGAATTTGAAAAATTCTGGCCAGCGGAAGACTATCACCAAGACTATTACAAGAAGAGTAAAGTTCGTTATAACTACTACCGCTATGCTTCTGGCCGCGATCAGTACCTAGATAAAATCTTCGGTGATGATAGAAAGGACAACCCTAAAACACTACGTCAGATCATCGACAGTAAGAATGCGACAGCGAATGCTAAAACATACGTAAAACCGTCTGATGCAGAGATCAAAGCGAAGCTTACAGCACTTCAATACGATGTAACGCAAGAAGACGCTACTGAGCGCCCATTTGACAACAAATACTGGGATAACAAAGAGGAAGGTATTTATGTTGATATCGTTACCGGTGAGCCTTTGTTCTCATCAAAAGACAAATACAAATCAGGTACGGGTTGGCCGAGCTTCACCCAACCAATCAGCGAAGCTTATGTCGTTACAACTACTGACTACAAGCTGCTTTACCCAAGAACAGAGGTTCGAAGTAAGTTTGGTGATTCTCACTTGGGACATGTATTTAAAGATGGTCCAAAACCAACAGGCTTACGTTACTGCATGAACTCAGCCGCAATGCGCTTTATCCCAGCGGATAAATTAGCAGAAGAAGGCTATGAGGAATACGTTGAGATGTTTGAGGGCTAAGCATTCAGCATTTAACGAACAGCCTATAACAACAAAGCCAGCATATCGCTGGCTTTGTTTTTATTTACAGAGCTTTATTTATCAGCCCGTGAACCTAATTAACCAGTCAACACCGTGTCTTCTGGATATTTCAACAAGGAAGGTTCTGGGCGAGCTAGCATATAAGCCAAGGTCAAAGGACCGATACGTCCAATCACCATAACAACAATCATGATGTATTTACCTGGCTCAGTCAGGTTCGCGGTTAAGCCAGCGGTTAAGCCAACCGTTGCAAAGGCTGAAATCACCTCAAACATGACTCGATCAAACGCTGCCTTTTCAGTAAGCATTAACAAAAACATCGCGGTGGTTAATAACGCCCCACTTACCACAATAATGGCCAATGACTTTGTTACCGCTTGCCAAGTTACGGTTCGCTTAAACATCACTACATGTTTCTTCTGGCGTAAAAACGTCCACGTCGCAACAAACGCGACGGCAAAGGTCGAAACCTTAATACCACCACCCGTTGAGGTAGAACCGGCACCAATCAACATCAGTACAATCATTACCAGCAATGCCGGCTGAGTGTATTGAGACAAATCCACACTATTAAAGCCAGCAGTACGAGCACTTGCCGACTGGAAAAATGCGGCTAGCCACTGTCCTTGAGTCGATAGCCCTTCCATGGTTGCTGAGTTATTTCTTTCCAGCAGCCAGAACAATACCGTACCCACCAACAATAAAGTCGGGGTTGCGGTTAGCATAATCTTAGTGTGTAAATGAAGATGTCGAAAACCTTTACGCCAATTACTGGATAGGTCACCCACTACCGTGAAGCCTAAACCACCAAAAATGAACAAAGCCGCGAGCGTAAAAATCACTAATGGGTCATCAACAAAGCTCATCATACTGTCTGAAAACAGTGCAAAACCTGCGTTATTGAATGCAGATATCGCATGAAATAGTGCATAAAAACTGCCCGTTGACCATCCCATCTCAGGTACCCAGCGGAAGCAGAGCAATACAAAACCGATAAATTCAGCCACTAATGCAAAGATGATGATCTTCTTAACCAATTTACGAAGGTTAATCTTACGATCTTGGCCAAGCGCTTCTTTCGCGAGTGCTTGTTGTTTAAGGCTTAACCTAACACCGAACATGTAAAGCAGTACCGCAGATAGAGTCATCTGCCCTAACCCGCCGACTTGCATCAAGAACATCAGTAAGATTTTACCCGCCAAGGTGAAATGCTCACCGGTATCGACAACACCTAATCCTGTCACACTGATCGCCGAGGTTGCTGTAAACAGTGCATCCGTAAAACTTAGGCCTGTCACAGAGAATACAGGCATCGTCAACAATATTGCAGAGGGGATAAGTACGCCTAAGAAGCTCGTAAGGATAATCTTAGGTTCAGAGCCTTTACGTGGCTTTTTATCACTCTTAAGCGTGTAGAAAGTACCTTTTCGTTTTAACGAATTCATACTGTTACCTTATTGCCAATTACCAATTGCGTAGCTTTCTAGATAAGGTCTCTTTCGGCCCAGCGATGATCACCACATCCCCAATTTCTAAACTCACATCCAGTTCTGGAGCTTTAGTTAGGTTCGGTCCTCGCTTGAAGCCAAGTACTTCAACACCATTTTCTTTACACAGCTTAAGGTCGCCAAGTTTCTTACCCAACAAATTAGAACCAATAACAATCTCCGTCATCGCTAAACCGCTGCCAAGATCGATAAACTCAAGAACGCGTCTATCCAACATTTTACGCGCAACACGAATGCCCATATCTCGTTCAGGCATGATGATATGGTCAGCACCAATCTTAGAGAGAATCTTGCCGTGAAACTTATCGTTCGCCTTTACCCAAACAGCTTTTGCGCCTGACTCTTTTACCACCAGAGTAGTCAGAATACTGGAATTAACATCAGAGCCAATCGACACCATCACCATGTCGTAATCGTCGAGTCTTAACTCTTTAACTGTCTCCTCGCTTGTACAGTTCGCAACAATCGCTTGTGAAACAAAAGCCGCCGCTTCTTTCACTCGCTCTTCATCAATATCGACGGCCAGTACCTGTGCCCCTGAACTTTGTAGCTCTTTGCAAACAGACAGACCAAATCGCCCTAAACCGATAACTGCATATTGTTTGTCGCTCATTTGAAATCCTGTTTAGAAATTTTAATTACACGGGATAGCCAAACCTACATTAGTTTCTATCTCAAAAAAAGTTAGTTCTGCAAGAATAAGGTTATACTATTGTCATAATCGCTTGATTTATAAAGGTAGAGAACAACTCGAGTTTCTGCTAATTTCCAATTCATAATTTCTGCGGCAGCACACACAATGAATGAATTCATAACCCAAGTACAAACCTACATCAACCAGAGCCATAGTGATTGGGCAAACAGCGTCCTATTCATCACTATTGCGAGTTTTCTCGCTTGGGTAGCTTGGCGAATTATCCATAATCGCTTAGAAATTCTGGTTCAGAAAACCCCATTCCACTGGGACGATCTACTGCTAGAAGCACTAAAAACCCCTGTCAGCACATTACTTTGGTGTTGGCCTGCTACAGTCTCTATCGGGCTAATACTTCAAGACCAGTTTGGCAATGAAATCAATTGGTTAAAAACGCTTAAACACATATTGATTATCTGTACATTCGTTTGGTTTACCTTACGAATGATCACTAACACTGAAGCCTATGTCTTAGAGCAAAAAACCAGAGACGAAACCACTGTACAAGCAATAGCGAAAGTCGCTCGCTTGTTCTTTATGGTGATGGGCGGCCTAACCATTATGCAGGCATTTGGGCTCAGTCTTTCCGGCTTACTCACCTTTGGTGGTGTTGGTGGCTTGATCGTCGGTTTAGCGGCTAAGGACTTACTGTCGAATTTCTTCGGTGGCATGATGATTTACTTCGACCGCCCTTTTAAAGTCGGTGATTGGATACGTTCTCCCGATCGTCAAATCGAAGGCACTGTCGAACGCATTGGTTGGCGCATGACGATCATCCGCACTTTTGATAAGCGTCCTTTGTACGTGCCAAATTCGGTGTTCAGTAGTATTGTGGTAGAGAATCCATCGAGAATGTTGAATCGTAGAATCAATGAAACCTTTGGTCTTCGTTATCAAGATGCAGACAAATTGGCGCTCATTGTTGATGATGTAAGAACCATGCTCGAGACCCACCCAGATATTGATGCCAAACAGACGTTGATCGTTAACTTTGACAAATTTGGGCCATCAACGCTCAACTTCTTTATCTATACCTTCACAAAAACAGTCAACTGGATCAGGTACCACAAAGTGAAGCAAGACGTTCTGTTACAGGTTCTGGCGATTATTCATAAACACAATGCAGACATCGCGTTCCCAACACAGACACTCAAGATTGACCCTCAAGACTTTTCTAATGTTCAAGATCATAACAGCGTTCAAAGCCTAGGTGATAATCAGAATATTAGCGATCCCAAAGACATGTTGAACTCCCCTACGGAAGGTCATCGATAGTCATATCCTTCTTGGTTATCGATAAGTAATAAGCGTGAAGCGTGGTAATATGATGGCAGTATTCTAATGCACCTAATTACCACGCTATGATTTTACCTGTCATTCTAGCCGGCGGCTCCGGAAGTCGTCTCTGGCCACTGTCTCGCGAGCTTTACCCTAAGCAATTTCTCAATATTGCCGGCGACCAGTCAATGCTTCAGCACACACTTCAACGCCTGCAAGGCCTTGAAGAGCACTTGATGGATAGTAAATGCGATGCCCCATTCATTATCTGTAATGAAGAGCATCGCTTTATTACCGCTGAACAAGCTCGATCAGCTAACATTCAACATAGTGGTATTCTGCTAGAGCCAGTCGGTAGAAATACAGCCCCAGCCATTGCGCTTGCCGCCCTAAAGGCTTTAAGTAAACCACCGCTTAATGAACAAAGCGCATCCGACCCTATCTTGTTAGTGCTGGCTGCTGATCATCACATCGCGAAAACCTCTGAATTCCAACAAGCGATTAGTCGTGGTGTTGATTATGCAAAACAAGGCAAGCTGGTGACATTCGGTATAACACCTAGCTCCCCAGAGACTGGCTATGGCTATATCAAGCAGGGAGAGCCTCTTTCCTCCAGTGCTCAAACTGATACTAATGGAACAGAGCAGCCAATCAATCACGCCTTCGCCATAGAATGCTTTGTAGAAAAGCCAGACACAGCAACAGCAGAAGAGTACATCCGCTCAGGACA
Source organism: Vibrio sp. 10N.222.54.A3 (assembly GCF_041474095.1). Lineage (NCBI taxonomy): Bacteria > Pseudomonadati > Pseudomonadota > Gammaproteobacteria > Vibrionales > Vibrionaceae > Vibrio > Vibrio sp. 10N.222.54.A3. The sequence goes on along the minus strand of NZ_JBFRTN010000072.1, from coordinate 11,639 downwards.
ATACTTATGGAACAGTGGCATGTTCATGTTTAAGGCATCACGCTATGTTGAAGAACTCGCCGAACACCACCCTGAGATAGTAGCGGCTTGTAAACTCGCTCTTGCAACGCAAAATACCGACCTCGACTTTATCCGTATAGACGCTGAAGCATTCAAAAGCAGTCCAAGTGATTCAATCGATTACGCCGTGATGGAAAAGACCTCGCACGCCGCGGTGATCCCGATGGATGTCGGCTGGAACGATATTGGCTCATGGTCCGCGATCTGGGATGTAAGCGAAAAAGATCAGCACAATAACGTCATTGAAGGTGATGTGTTAACCGTCGACTCTCAACACAACTACATCCATGCTGAAAATAAGCTGGTTGCGACGGTAGGTGTCGACAACCTGATTATTGTCGAAACCAAAGACGCTATATTGGTTGCAAATAAAGACAAGGTTCAGGGTGTTAAATCGATTGTCAGTCAACTAAATCAAGCGGGTCGCACAGAACATGTGCATCATCGTGAGGTGTTTAGACCTTGGGGTAAATACGATGTTATCGACCTAGGCAAGCGCGACAAAGTTAAACGTATCACCGTTAAACCCGGTCACAAGTTGTCGTTACAAATGCACCACCATAGAGCGGAACATTGGGTAGTCGTGGCGGGTACTGCGAAAGTGACCAACAATGAGAAAACCTATCTGGTTGAAGAAGATCAATCCACTTACATCCCTTTAGGTCATATTCACAGCCTAGAGAACCCAGGGGATCTCCCACTCGAGATGATTGAAGTACAAACAGGCAGTCATTTAAGTGAAGGCGACATCATTCGATATCAAGACAGTTATAGGCGAGACGTGCGCAAGCAACAAGTCCACTCATCAAAGCACAACCAAACGAAATAAAGCAGCGACAAATCGATGAAACCAACATTAGACCTAAACTGCTTTAAGAACAACGATATCCGCGGCGTCATTGGTAAACAAATCAATGAGCCACTCGCCTACCTGCTCGGTAAGGCATTTGGCGAATACGTCCTATCCGCTAAGCCTGAAACCTCACTCGATGGTATGGCGCAGGTAGTGATTGGTCGTGATAACCGCAAAACCTCCCTGTCATTACAAGAAGCCATGACCAAAGGCTTAATCGAGTCAGGGATTACCGTCATTGATCTAGGTATGACTGGCACTGAAGAGGTCTACTTTGCGACTCGTTACCTAAAAGCGATTGGCGGAATACAAATCACAGCCAGCCACAACCCAATCAATTACAACGGCATGAAAATGGTCGGTGTAGACGCTAGCCCTATCAGTAAAAACAGTGGTTTAGATGAAATCAAACGACGCATTGAAGAACTTAATCAAGAGCTGAACTGCAATTTACCGTTCGTTCATGCACAACCAAGTAACTCTAGTAGATCGAACAGTATTCTTGCTCCGTACGTCGAGCACCTACTCTCGTACATAACCCCATCAAAGCTGTCACCGATGAAGATTGTGGTTAATGCTGGGAACGGTGTTGCAGGACATATCATTGATGCTTTAGATAATAAATTTAACGAACTCGGTGTCCCTATCACCTTCATCAAAGTTCATCATAACCCTGATGGAAACTTCCCAAATGGTATTCCAAACCCTTTGATTAGAGAGAACCAAGCAGCCACTCGAGATGCCGTTTTAGAGCATTCTGCTAACCTTGGAATTGCTTGGGATGGAGACTTCGACCGATGCTTTTTCTTTGATGAGCAAGGCGATTACATCGAGGGTTATTACATTGTAGGGTTGCTTGCTGAAGCATTCTTGGTCAAACAGCCTAACACGACTGTATTGCACGATATGCGCATGACCTGGAACACAATTGAAATCGCAAAAACGCATGGTGGAAAAGCGATTGGAATTAAAGCAGGACACGCACTGATCAAAGAGAAGATGCGTGAAACGAATGCCGTCTATGGGGGCGAAATGAGCGCACACCATTATTTTCGTGATTTTGGATATTGCGATTCAGGCATGATTCCTTGGCTATTGGTTATCGAGCTGATGTCGAAAACTCAACAATCTCTTCACCAATTAACGAGTACTAGTATAGATAGATTCCCCTCTTCCGGGGAGATCAATCGAAGAGTCTCAGACCCAGAGCAGGTCATGGCTTGCGTGTTATCGCACTACCAAAATAATGCCGTTGAGATCGATCACACAGACGGAATCAGCATGAATATGGGCTCATGGCGCTTCAACTTAAGAAAGTCCAATACCGAGCCATTAATACGCCTTAACGTTGAAACCAAACAAGATAAAGCTTTACTGTCACTTAAAGTCGACGAGTTACTGTCTTTTCTCATTTAAGAATACAGACACTTCCAGTTTTCAACTAAGATCCACAAAAAAGCCCTTATTAGCTGTTGCTAACTAAGGGCTTTGAATTTTCAGTAGCTTAATCGCTGACTGTAATTAGTCTATTTGTTACGACGAGCTTCAACAGCGTCTGCCAGCTGGCGAAGTACTGTTTCAGTGTCTTCCCAACCAATACACGCATCAGTAACAGATTGGCCGTACGTTGCAGCTTTGCCCTCAACCAGGTCTTGGCGACCTTCAACAAGATGAGATTCAATCATCACACCAAAGATAGCTTTGTCGCCACCAGAAATTTGTGCGCTTACGTCATCAGATACGTTCATTTGACGCTTAAACTGCTTAGAGCTGTTTGCGTGGCTGAAATCGATCATCACTTTTTGTGGAAGACCAGAAGCTGCTAGCTCTTCTTTAATCTTACCAACGTGTTCTGCGCTGTAATTTGGCTCTTTGCCACCACGTAGGATGATATGACAATCAGGGTTACCTGCTGTTTCAACGATAGCTGAGTGACCGTACTTAGTTACTGATAAGAAGTGGTGAGAAGCGCTAGCAGAGCGAATAGCATCTGTTGCAATCTTGATGTTGCCATCAGTACCATTCTTAAATCCAACTGGGCAAGATAGGCCAGAAGCCAGTTCGCGGTGAACTTGAGATTCTGTAGTACGTGCGCCGATTGCACCCCAGCTGATTAGGTCAGCAACGTATTGAGGCGTGATCATGTCTAGGAATTCGCTTGCCGTTGGCATGCCCATGTCAGTTAGGTCCAGCAGTAGCTTACGTCCTAGACGAAGGCCATCATTTAGCTTGAACGTATCGTTCATGTACGGGTCATTTATTAGACCTTTCCAACCAACAGTTGTACGTGGTTTTTCAAAGTAAACACGCATTACGATTTCAAGGTTATCACCAAGTTCGTCGCGCAACACTTTCAAACGTTTACCGTACTCAAGAGCAGCTTCTGTGTCATGAATAGAACATGGGCCGACAATAACAAGCAAGCGATCATCGCTCTCTTCTAAAATATTGTGGATCGCTTTGCGGCTTTCAAAGGTTGTAGAAGAAGCAACTTCTGTCGCTGGAAACTTTTCTAAAACAGCAACAGGGGGTAATAACTCTTTTACTTTGTTAATTCTTACATCATCAGTCTGGAACATTGCTTACTTCTTCCTTTTTTCTATCCTTGAGCTGAATGTACGTTGTCTCACGTCACTTTCTATCAGCACTAATCTTCTTGTTCCCTGTAACTTAACTAGTAAAAACTCTAGTTTCAATCACTAATTAAAAATAAACGCAATTTTTTTTGTGTTTTATATTTAAAACACCCTGTATACCATTATTTACACGCTATCGATTGCGTATTTTATAGCAAGGTAAGAAGAGCCATTCTTCAAGCTACATCATGCATGTAAAATTGTGTCGAACTCAAAAACAAAAAAGCTCACGTGATCAGCGTGAGCTTTTATTTAATTACATTCTTTTCAATGGCTTGACGACACTATCAAGCCCTTCAATTTTCAGAGCAAGGCACAGTTTCAATAAATCGCCGAGTTCACCAGACGGGAATCCCTTTTTATCAAAGCAATAAAAAACAAAATACTTGAGGGTTAAGTCCCAATTATCCAAAAATTCACCTCAGACAAATAACTATTTTATTTACCCTCAGGGCATAGAGACAGGTTTTTCACTAAACCTTCAGAATTATCCAACAGGCCATAACCAATCTTAAAACCAGTCTAAAAAACAGGCAGGCGTGACACAGCTCACACTGTCTTTCTTAAATTGAAATTTTTTTTGCCTAGCATGGGAAAAATAGCAATTCATCAGTTTGCTATAGAAAACACATCATTTAGAGCATGTTTTTAAAAATCCTGTGGCACGAAAAAACATTGCTTGGTTAGAATGAGGCTAAAACGGTATGTATAGAAGGTATGCAAAATAGCCCGCCATTTTACAGAGTTATTTTCTTAGTTTAGTTTTGATTTCAGTTAAAGCGACAACACAGATTGTCAATAAAATCAGGACTAACGGAGAAAAACATGTTCGACTTTTTCAAGCAATACTTCAAAAATGAAGGTACTATTCAGACCGCAAAAGTAGTTACAAATGTACCTACAAAAATCGAAACTAGCCCCCCTCAGCACTACGATGCCTCCTCTTTAAATGAAGAAGCAATAAAGATCTACCCTACTTTACGCCCCGAGGGTTTACACGGCTTGCTAGGAGAATTAAGCAATTCACTTTCTGAGGGTACTGAAGCCAGTAAGGAGCTTATTGGTGGTTACCTCCTGAGTGTGATATCAGTGTCTATCCCCCGTGACTACATATCAATGCCCTATGGTGCATTAACAACAGTACCTCGTGTCAGTGCACTATTCGTTTTACCAACAGGTAAGGGAAAAGGACTCGCTGAAAAACAAGCGAATGCGTTGTTAAAACGCGGTGCAGAACTACTAGCGGATAAAGGTAAAGAAAACTCTCCCTGTACAGGCTATGCTCGAACTCACTCTGGAGGGCTGTCTTCTGGAGAGGGGCTGATCTACTTTATCAGAGATGACTACACAGATAACAAAGGACAAGTTATTGAAGGGGTGAAAGATAAACGAACTCTAGTTAATGAATCCGAGTTTGGAAACTTACTCGTCAAGGCAAGCGCTAAGAACAGCATTTTAAGTGGAATCATCAGAAAGTTATTTGATGGCGATGAACTAGAGCCACTGATAAAGCATGATAAGACTGGATGCAAGGAGCCTCACGTTGCCATAGTAGGGCATATTACGGCTAAAGAACTCCTCGACAAACTAGACGACATTGCAATTGCTAATGGGTTCGCAAATCGAATTCCTATTTTCTGCGGTTCCCAGCAAGTCTATCAACCAATCCCGAAAACAATCGATTCGTCGTTGCTAGATGAACTAGCAACTAAGTTGAACAACAAACTGGCTTGGGCTCAGTCTCAAAAGCGAACCATTGCTATGAGTAACTGCTATGCCGAGCTGTGGTGTAAAGAATATTCAAGACTAAGACAACTTGGAGCTGTTAACTCGATAGAGGAGGCTCTTATGGCGCGAGCAGCACATTACGCAAGTATGTATGCGATGTTGTTTGCTGTTTTAGACGAATCTGAAATAGTTACAGCCCACCATTTACGCTCTGCACTTGCATGGGTAGACTATTGGCATGAATCGGTTCGCTACGTATTCGACACAGAAGCAGCAATGACTCAAGCACAATTAGCCTCAGAGCGGGCTTATCAGGTCCTTGCAACTATTCAGAAATTAGTTGATGAAAACAATGGGGAAGCGATTACACGAACTCCTCTTCAAGAGGCTCTTGGCAAAAAATTTAAGTCTAAACTCGTCACAGAAGCACTGAGTTTTTTGCAGGAGCTTCCAAGGGCACCTATCAAGGTCACTAAAAAGAAACATAACAAGCAAGTTATTGAACTGACCCGAAACTGAAATTAGCCTACATAACTACCTAAACTACCTAAACTACCTAAACAGTACGAATTAAGTAGTTTGGGTAGTTTGGCCTCAATTAGAGACAAATGAATGAACATTAAGGTTATAACAGGGAACGACCCAGAATTCTTGCAACGCGCCAATGATATTATCAACATTTACAATGAGACCTGTCCATCATGCCACCAAGAGAGCTTAAACCTTTCGAGGTTAGATGCACTTAAGCTTATATACGTTGACGGAGTTGCAGGCGGAGTGATTACTGATGAGTGGTGCAACTCGAATGGAGAATTTATGTTCCATTCAATCATGTTTGCTGCTTTTCCTAAAGAAAGTCGAAATCAAGGATACTTAAAAGCATGTCTCACACATTGCGGCTTTCCAGTAGAAACCGTTCAAATTAATGATTATGACCCAGTAGATATTTGGAAGAAGTTAGGTTTTAACTTAGCTGGTACCATGGGTATGACAATTATGTTGCGCTCTCGCGATTTTGAAGGTGTTAAGTGGGGTCTTTGTTACATGTAGAAGCTAAATCTATTTGCAAGAGGCAAGTAGTGAAGCCTTAATTAACCATAGAATAGACTTCGCTTTATGTGTATTTCTATCTCAAGAGCTTTGGGGGCTTGTGAGTTGGATTAAGCTCACAAAATCTCTCAGATTTGTACTCTAGATATGACAGTTCAACCTAAATTTAACCTGTCCAAACTCTTCTTACAGGAGCGATGTAATACACCCTTGCCCCAAAATAATTCAGAGTAAATACTCATACATTACCTGTTAATCTGCGTTTGCCATACGAAAAGTTATCCCTGCAAGCGTAGCGAGAAATTACACTCCATTTAGCAACCTAGTCATCCCTTCGATCACTAGTCTATTGATTACCAATTAAAGTTCTGGACTGCTCGTTCGGCTGTTGCGTAACCCAAATCTATAAGCGGGACTCTTTAAATCTCTGAACGTTTCTTCGAGATTTATACAGTGGAATCTGGCATTTTATAGGGTTACTCTTGGCCAGTCTTTTATAGACTAGTGTCTTCGCTCGACCTAAAGCAAACTCATGCAACTGACAGACCGATTGCCAGTTCTCAGCGCAGAGATCGACAAATTGTACTTTCCCTCTTACTCGACTTAACCAGTACCAATCGTACTGTTCACCAAATTCATACCAAGGCATTAGCTTTCACTGACACATGGTTTAAGCCGAAAATGTTTACTTGGCATTCGTTTGCCGCAATTAATTATTGTCTACTAAGCTAGCCAAGTTTATAGTTATGCTACTAATTGAAGTAATCTGATAGATTCGCTTTACAATATAACAGAAAAGGCAGTGCGACGATAATAATGGAAGTATCATCAGTTAATATTTCAAGCTTTGAAAAAATAGATAAATTCTCCGCTTATGTGGTTCTAACCTCACTAGCTATCTATTTTACACAGCACCTATACCCGCAATATGCACCTAGCTACATCGATTTATTTTTATTTTTGTATTTTTCTATGGAGTTTATTTACAAGGTTCACTTGTTATCATGGAAAAAATACATCAGCAATGACTCTCACAAATTTGATTTTATACTACTGATTGTTAGCGCCTCGCTAATACCATTTTCTGATTTAGACAGCGTAATATACCTTAGGGTATTCAGACTAATTTCAATCGTTAGAATATTCAGAATAATACCGAATGGCTCTCAAGTTATTCAAGGTCTCACTAGAGCAATAAGAAGCTCCAAGGCTATATTGATCTTATTGTTCACTCTACTTTCATTTTTCTCTTTGATTGGTTTTAGCCTCTTTTCCAATACTGTACCCGAATATTTTGGCACACCATTAACTTCACTAAATACCGTGTTTGAAATATTTACTGTAGAAAACTGGGGAGAACTACCGAACTCAATAGACAAAGAAGCACAACCATATCTACATGCGGCACTAAATTCATTTACCATTATTGTGTTAGTTATTGGTGGGTTTATTGCAGTCTCTCTTGCTAACGCAGTGTTTGTTGACGAGTTAGTCAGTGACAATAATGAAGAATTAAAAGAAGAAATTATGAAACTAAAATATCAAAATGAAGATCTAAAAAAAATCATGACCGATATACAAAAAGAAATAAAAAGCAAATAATACACACTCATCCATAACCCACAACATGGTGGGTTATGAATAATAAAATCGATTAAACTAAAAGGTATTCATCCATTTTTCCGGCTATTTCCTCTGAGCGTTCTAAGCTCTCAGAGATGCCATCATCTAAATGTTTGATTATATAATTATGCTGCTCAATTTCTATAACTCGCAATAAGTCCAATCTGTCAATAATGTAAGCAGACATAGCCATAGCTATACCTGTAATAGAGCCAACAGTGATCATTGTAACGGTAGTTGCAATAGGGGCTAGAAGAGGAATAGTTGAAACTATATTATCGACAGCTTCTTCCAATAAAACACCTCCCGCAACAATAACACCAGACATGATAAGCTTGCTCGCTTCATGTGATGCTTCTCTAAAAGAAGTTCCTTCAGGTCTAACTAGAACTGTTTTAGCCGCCTTAAAGAGAGAGAATACCCCTTCCCTAATCAGCCGAATCATTCTAGTGCAAGTAGTAACAAGTCTATTGATCATAACAGTAATAAAATTAGATATAAATCCAGACAGTCCACCAGAAACGAATCCATCCAGTGCATCTTTCCATTTATCGGCTACCTTGCTTCCAATTCTTTTTAGCCTCATTTTTATATCTTGTATCCAAGAATCAAGTTCTCTTCCATTATTGAATACATCTTTGATTTCTTCCATGGCTTGGGTAAGAAGTTCAACTAGAAGTATGCCAAATCCCTGCTGTGCACCCATTTTAGCCCCCTCGCTCACCCCTGTCTTAGCGGTATTCTTAGCAAAATACCCGACTTGTTGAGTTGTCGTAGGCTTATGCTCTTCCGCTGTTTGATGCCCTCGCTCATATGCTTCTTTTAATTTCTCACTATCAACATTAAAAGCTGTTTCGTTTGTTTCTTCCCGACCGGATTGCTTCCAGTCTTTCCACTCCATCTTGTCATGATCTTTAAGCGACTGATTTATGTTCCTTTGTGTTGACGCTAAATTTCTTTCATCTGTACCAAAGTCAGCCTTAGCTTCACTCGACAGCATAAAGCCACCACCCTTGTGAAACTCACTATTGGAAACGATATGATCAGGACTAGTCTGCTCTGCTCTTACTTTTTCACCAGTATATGCATCTGTAATATTCCCACTGCCATCCATTTGGCGCTTGGTAAACTGGGAACCTACAGATTGCTTTCCACCTCTTTCGAAGCTTTCACCTTGACTATTTTTTGCCACGGTATAATCACTTCTGTTGTACTCATCACTTTCTTTGGTATAAATACCTTGCTGAGCATTATGGACTGTTGTGACATTCCCACCAACTTTGTCATACGCAGTCACAACTTTCCCCAATCCAAAAGGGACGGCAATAGATTGAGTGATATCATTTTTTACCGTAGATAGAAGAGTTTCCAATCTATCTGAATTGAACTGATTTTTCAGATCGACTAGTAGTTGTTTTGCTTCTTCTTCATCTAAATCAATTGAGTAGATTAGATCGCTTGAATAGTCCAGCGAACTTAGCCTTAACTCATCTACTTCTGAGTTAAGCATACTTTCAACAAGCTTAGGTTCCGAAGCCTCTCTGAGAGTTGTCTTATCTAATTTTGCTCTATTTTTTTGTAACTTTCGAAACTCATCTAATCTACTCATAACTTCTCCTAAGCTGCTTTCGCTACATTCCAAGCATCTAAAAATGCTTTTTCGTTTTTATGCTCCACACCGTCAGCAATCATCACGACTTCAATAATCTCATTAAAGACAGATGCTTCCACACCCGACTTATTTGCTAGCTCAAAAGCTTCAGCTGGAGTAGGTGGGTTACTATAAATATCTTCGATCTTAGCTTGTATATCTTTAGGGAGCTCCATACCTGATACTCCTTTAATAAACAGCTCAATTTGTGCTCGTTCTGAATCATCGATCTCACCATCACAGTTCGCACAAGCCATTGCAACGGACTCCATCGCAATTAACGCATTAAAATAACTAGTATTTCCCTCTAATTTATCGAATGCTTTCGTCAGTTTCTCTTCCAAATCTCTAGTACGCTGTTCATACTTAGCTTTAGCAGATTGCTCCCCGCGGCGCTCACCCCTTTCTTCAGCTTCTGACTCAGAATCATCGTAGTATTCGGCCACACCACCAGCTGTAGCTCCAACACCAGCTGCTACCGCAGCTCCCACAGCTGTTACTGCTCCAATTGGGCCTGCAACAGGCAAAGCTACCACTGCAGCTACACCTGCACACGCGCCACCTAAAATCTTCCAAAAGCTCATGTTAATTTACCTCTTATGTATCAATAATTTAAAGCAAAGAAATGCCACAAGTGGCGTATGATAATATAAGCTTATGTTGCAAAATGTTACTATCATCAAGTATTTACATTTCTTTGTGTTTTTAGGGTCAATCATCACTATAAATAGTGTTTCGACACCATTTTCTAGCTGCGTGCCATTTTTCACAATTCCCAATGCCATTCAACGTTGGCTATTTTTTATAAATATATACATATAAAAAATAATGTATATTCTGTATACATCAACATGTAGCATAATCAGGCATTAAGTAATGGAAAATGAGTTAAGCTGGGATACACGACTACGGTTCAAACTGATTGAAGTCGTTGCATTATGGGAGGGAAGACTAACAACAAATCACCTATGTAATTCTTTCAAGATCAAAAGACAACAAGCTTCAAGGGACATAAATCATTATCAATCCCTCTTCGAAGTGCCTCCTTTAATTCATGACAGAAGCATAAAAGGCTATCGGCCAACAGCTGCATTCAAACCCACTTACACCAAAGGAACTCCCGACGAGTATCTATCTCTGCTCCATCGATATGATAATAATCTTGATGGGTTGAATATAAAGTCTCTCGGGAACGCGGAATCTATTGTTGTATCTGTTCCTGAAAGAAAAATAGACCCCATTATAATCCAACGACTTCTTCAAGCAGCTCGAGAGCAGCGACGCGTTGATGTCGATTACGTTTCTCTATCTCAGCCAACAATAAGAGGGAGAAATATAGTTCCACATACTATTGTTTTTGATGGGTTTCGATGGCATGTCCGAGCCTACTGCGAGGAAAGAAAGGCATTCAGAGATTTTGTCCTAAGCCGCTTCCGTAATGAACCTGAACTTATTGATAAATCTGATATATCTAAGCATTTGGATCATGATTGGATGAATGAAATAACTTTTGAAGTCATAGCTAATCCATACTTAAGCTCAGAACAGCAGCAAATCATTCAAGATGACTACGGCATGCATAACAGTCCATTCATAGTGACTTGTCGTAAAGCGCTCGCTAAGTACTTTGTGAAGAGGTTAGATATTTGCTTAGATAACCGTAAATTACAAAAGTCACCTAAACGTTACCAACTTACAGTGACGGATCCCAAAAGCCTTCGGGTTCTAATGATCACATAGGTTGATGAGGTATATAAAATTCTCGCAAATTAAGAAATAAAGCTGGAAATCTAGTTCTCTGATCTCCAGTCTTTTCCCAAGAACTCATTTGGTCTCCATAATTATAGTGATTTAGTTATGAATACACAGACTTATCCTACAGATCTGCTCCAGCAGTATCGGACACCGAGTTAAGTGAGTAAAATCACTAATGAGATATGCACCATCAATACTGGACACCAATTTAAGCGACTTTCCATACTTGTATTTATTCATAATTTGCTAAATTAGCAAGCGTTGTAACTCAGAAATGTCCGTG
>NZ_JBFRTN010000071.1:0-81363 GCF_041474095.1 Vibrio sp. 10N.222.54.A3 | reverse complement strand
TTATTTTCGTTAGTGTTATTTATATCAATTTGCGTGATCTTATTCTCACTGCGCCTCATTTCTTTATAAATAAGTGTCAATATATATATTTTCTAAATAGGATTGTTGTTACTTAATTGTTAACTTTGATTGACTATTAGGTAACCCTAATAATAAAGCCAATTTTATATAAAGGATTAAAGAAATGAACAAAGTCTTTAAGGTTGTTGCTGTATCTGCACTTTCTATCTCTTCAGCGAACGTTTTCGCTGTGAGTGACACTTTTGATGCAACACTAGAAGTAAAACAAGCAATTACAATGACAAAAACAAGTGATCTTGACTTCGGTATCATCACTTCAGACAACACAACGGACGTTGTTATCGCTCAAGGCGATGCAGGAGCGGCGGCATTTACTCTTTCTGGAGAGTCTGGTGATGCAGTAACAGTCAGTATTTCTGATACTAACTTGGTGAATGGCGTAAATACGATTGCAGCTGAATTTGACTTTAATAATGCTATTACCCTTACGGGTGGTACTGCGGATCTTAATATTGGTGGCACTGCACGTACTTCAAGTGCAACATTAGTTGCTGGTACATATACTGCTAACGTTGCAGTAGATGTCACTTACCAATAATTAAATGAAACCAGTATAATATTACGGCTGTTGCAAAGCAGCCGTCTTTACTATGAGTGTTCTATTAAAATACACGATTTATATCAGTCTTATTTTTTATTCTAGCCCTTTTCATGCGCTAGAAATTATTCCTGAGAATATGGAAGTGAAATTTCCAGGCATGTATATCTCTGGATCGGGTCAGAATGCGGATTCAAATCCAGCCAATAGTCAGGTATATGTGGTGCGCTTTTACGTTGAAGGTGAGCCGGGTAAAAAAATCGTGGTTTCTCTCCCTTCTAAGCAATACCTAAACCACTCTCGTAAATCCAAGCGTCTGCGTATTAGAAAGTTTTATTTTGGTTGTGGCTTATCAAAGCGTGGTAGAGCCAAAATCAAAGGGAATGGAAGAAGCAAATTATTGTGTATTGGTGCCAAAGTGAAAATCGGCGCTAACCACCCCGCAGGCCTTTACACCAGTACAATCCCTTTTGAGGTTAATTATAAATGAAGTTGTTTATCTCATGTGTTCTCGGCTTAATCTTCACAACACAAGCCTATGCTCAGCTACTCATCGCTCCGACTCGTTTTGTTTTGGATGCCGACACTTCGGTGACTGAAAAAATCGTCGTCGAAAATAACTCAGATCAACCGATTCGCTTGGAGATAAAACCGATTTATCGCCCTGTAAAGGCGAGTGGCTTGGTTAGAACTGACGCTAATATCGCGCAATCGGAAGACATCGCAAGTTGGATTAAAGTGTCACCACCAATAATTCGAGAACTTAAACCCAATCAAAGACGCACGGTTCGCTTACGTATGAATGCTCTGCCTGCTGACATGGCTGATGGTGAATATCGTGCTTACTTGTGGTTTTCCCCAATAGCAAAAGCCGCAGAGTTATCAGACATTACGCTATCTTCAAGTAAAACCAACAGTGACGGTTCAGCCTTTCAACTGAACTTTCATATCAACAGTTACGTGCCTGTTTATGTTCAAAAAGGTAAGCAGGTACAAGATGTTAAGTTTGCGTGTGACAATCAAAGCATCAAGATTCGCAACGATGGTAACTTTCAATTTACTGCAAAATTGAATGTCGACGAGCATAGCGAAAAAGTGGTGCTACTTCGTAATGCTGAATTAACAAAGCCTTTCCCAAAAGGGTCGAAGATCTCACTGGTTCAGAACGAACAGCCTCTGTACGAATGTGTTCTGTAGCGTTCGTTTCATTGTCTCAGAATCTTTAAAGGCTAGTGTTCAATTGCATGCTCTGGCGACTTTTTTTGCTCGCCTCATTGTTTCCTTTTGCTGCGTATTCGCAATCTGAAGAAGAAAGTGAGGCGAGCGAACTCTATCCAGCCCATATTGAAGTTCGAGTCGGGAAAGTGGGGGATAGCTTTTATCGTGTCATGATGGATGACTACGAAGAGCCCTTTATTTCGATATCTAATGCCGCTTTTTATCTGCTCGAAATGAATGGTCAGTGTGATGAAGGCGGATATTGCGAACTGTATTTACCACAAGATGTGGGCAGAGAATCTCCGCCGTATATTGTTGATACTGAACAAGCCATCTGCTACCGCGATGACAACAATATCCAGTCGATCAAATATCAAGTCATAGAATCAGAAACTTACATCCATTGGTATAGCTTACAAGTTTGTATCCCGGCTAAAGTGCGTTGGGATGTTGATGATTATCGGCTCACCGTTACTCCAGAATTCAGTTCATTGACTGAACTGGAAGCGGCTATTTCTAAGATGAAAAATGAATCACGTAAGAAGGCCGAGGATCTCAAGCTAGCAAAAAACACGCCAGCTTTCGAACCTGTTGCCGCTGTGGGTTTAGCGACTCGGTTAGCGGCTTCTGTTTATCACGACAGTGAAACTGGCGGTGATGTTTACGCAATCTCAGACACCATATTAAGCACTGAACACTCTTTGTCTCGCTTGTCGATTGATTCACGAGAAGATAACCCCATCGTTTATTACAACATTGCGGTTGAAGCACATGACGGCGAAGGGTCTTTGGAAGTCGGCCATGTGTTATTAGATGGCAGCGTCTTTACCGTGAATCAAACCCTCGAAGACGGGCTCTATTACACCAATCGAAAGCGACAGACAGAGTTCGGCAACCTTCAACTCGAACGAACCACTCAACCCAACATCAGCATCGATGTTTTGGTTAATGGCATCTATCAAACCACTTATCGCTCTGATGAGTTTGGACGCTTCGTTGTTGAAGAAAACAATATTTCCCCCGGTGACACCATCAAGTTTCGCTACTACTTGTCGAAAGGTGTCTGGCAGGAAGAAGAGATCACCGTCGCTGGTTTAGAAGATGCATTTCTACCAAGCAACGAGTGGGGCGTTCAAGTGGTAGGCAATGAAGGTGCAGACCGAGCGGGTGCAGTGTCGCTTGAGTATGGGCTTGCCGATTACTTCACCGTGGGCAGCGCCTTTATGAGGCAACATGGCAAAGACCTGATTGGCTTTCAAGGAAGATATTTACCAGCGCACTGGTTTGCGGGCCATATCGGTTGGTTACCAGAGTTCAATCGTTTTCCAATGGAGTTTGATATCTTGATCAACGGCGATCAGTCGGCATCGATAGAGCTCAATAAAACCGATGAACTGAACTTAGAGTCGATGGAGTACGATGTTTTCAAATACAACCTGTCGCTTGCAAATCTAACGGCCTTTTTAACGGTGAGAGATGATGACGACGAATTGAGCGTTGAACCTAAGCTTAACTCGAAAGTGGCTCGTAATCTGTTTGTCTCATACGCCGGTGACTATCGGTACACCAAAGCTTCTCACCAAGATGACTATCTACATACCATTGGCTTGGCCAAAAGTGGGTTTTCGGATACGTCGTGGAACATCTCAGGAACCGTTGATGGCTCTGGTCATCATGAACGAACGGAACTATCCCTAAGAAATGCGTGCAAAGAGTGCCTGCTTGATCCGTTGGAGGTTTTTCAAGAGCTCACCACCAATGTATCGGCTCGCTATCAAAAGCAGGAGGTTTCGTTTACTGCCTCCTTAGAAGCTCGAGTTAATCCTTATTTGCTCTTTAAGTTGGAAGGAACCAAAGACCGGTACGGTGTCGAGATGACGACCGAATTCGGCGCGAAGACTTACTTTGATGAAAGCATTGGTGAGTTTGTTGAGTGGAATCGTTACAACCATTCTAAGCTGACGGGCATTGTCTACGATCACCACAAACAACCGATACAGGGCGTAAGCCTACAAATTTTGGATCAACGAGCAGTCAGTGATGCAAAAGGCCGATTTGAATTCTCAAGTGTTCCTGCTCGAGATAATCTGCCTATCTATATTGATGAAGGGGCACTCGACCTTAACCTCACGCCGATTCAAAACCCTGTGTTTGTAAATACTAAACAGGTAGGCCTGACTCATGCTCACATCGAAATGGTGGTGTCATTTGGCGTCGATGGCACGGTAGAAGGTGACCTAGAAAACAGTGCTTATCTGCACTTAAAACATATCCAGAAAGGCACCGAGTATTCGAGCGAGATAGAGAGTGATGGCTTTTACATGGTAGAGGGGCTAATCGCGGGTAAATACATTGTGACTTTAGAAATGGGCGACAAGCGATACGTGCAAGGTGCCGACTTGGACGGAGATTTCTGGGTAAGCGACCTCACATTCAACCTCATCGATTTTCATAAGGTGTATTAGACCCGATCGCTTTGTTTAATCCGAGGGAGGCGAGAGTATCAACTGGACTTTCTGTTTCATGGTTAGCTCTCGGTTCTTCAAATCTTTGAATATGGCCTTCCATTCTTGAAAGGTGACCACTATCGGGTTAAAACTGTTTACAGGCTTGGTGACGCCATAACGTACAGTTTCAACTTCAGGTTCGAATGTACCAAATAACTTATCCCAGATAATAAGAACGCCGGCGTAGTTCTTATCGATGTATTGCGGGTTTTTGCCGTGATGTACTCGATGATGCGAAGGGGTATTAAAGATGTATTCAAGTGGCCCCAAGCTTCGTATCCATTGTGTATGGACGAAGAACTGCAAACCTAGGTTGAGAAGCACCACAAAGATGACCCACTTAGGGGCAAAACCTATGATGACCAACGGTATCCAGAAAAGCCACATCCCAGCAAGTGGATACATTAAGCTTTGACGGAAAGCCGTACTGAAGTTCATGTTTTCTGAACTGTGGTGTGCCACGTGTGCTGCCCACATCCAGCGAACACGATGGCTTGCTCTGTGGAACCAGTAATAGCAAAAGTCTTGCAACACCATCAATACAACAAAACTCAGCACGCCCATTTCAATGTCCATTAAGCGCCAACCAAACATCCAGAGATACAGCTGCACGACCAATAACCCGGTGAGCAAATCGGAGAGTTGATGCATTCCCGCCAGCGTGAAATTACACATCACTTCTGAAAGCCTATAGCTGGAGTTATCAGGCAGTCGACCTTGCTTCTGACCGATAAAATACTCAGCCAACATGCACACCACGAACAAGGGCGCTAATACCAGCAGTAGCCATTCTGGGTAATTGATTAATGCGTCGATATTCATGTTTTATCCTTGTTGAGACGCCATACGCGTTCTTAGTATCAAGTTTACTTAGACTTGCTCGCCTGAAATTCAGTTAGCAAAATTTCGCTACCAGCGAGCAAAGTGATCTTCTGTTAGGCCAAGAACACCATCGAGTTGATGTGTCACTCCATTGTTGTCTTCAATCGAGCCAGAAAAGTGACCAATGAACTGACGAAAGTTACTTTTTAACAGCCATAAATTGAGCTTTTCGATGCGATTATTTAAGGGCGTAAAGGTCAGGTTTATACGTCCATCTTGTGATGTTATCTGCCAAGGTAAACTGGTGTCTTGGCGACTAAACGCAAACTGTACCGGGTTAAGTAAGTGCCGAGTTCCATTGATCCATAAAACGTTCTCGCAGCCTCCGGTTTCATTGACGCCTGCTGCGAGGTTCAAGCCAATATCTGTCCCATTGGATTGCGTGTTGATGCTTGCCCAGCGCCAACTGGTTTCACGTCTCATGTAACCCGCTGAAAAGTCATAACCGGCACGAGCTTGTTCGAGAACGAGTGATTCTCCCTTGATTTGGATTTCACCGCTGATGCGCAAAGCATTGTGCTTTTGGGTGTAAGTCCAACCTGAATAACCCGTTGGGCTGCACATCGCCAAGGGCAAGCTGTCGGCTTTAGGCTCTAAAGCGATATCGGCCTTAATGAGTTTGGTATTCAAGCGAACTTGCCATTGTCCGCCCTCGATATAGAAAGCAATGCTTTGATCTGCAATGCTTGTCTTTCCTTCAAATGGTGAAGGCGTTACATGCTTATCAAACCCTAATAGCCTCAACCAAGATGACTCTTGCAGATGGTTGTTTTCTATGTCGTACAGATAACAAAATGCCGAGCCTAAGTAGCGAATATCCGCGATAGCGACGCCGATAATGTGTGTGTCGGTGACGATGCTGACAAACTGGAATTGCTTATAGTGGAAGTGCTTCTGCCAAGGGTTTGCTTTTGAATCCATCGAGTTTCGGTAGTCAAAGTTCTCGATGTTCAGGTGCTTGGGGATGCCATCGAAATGTCCAATGCTCGGCTGACCATTAGAATCAATCAAACTGTGTGGGGCTGGGTTCGTTTTTATCATTGCGATGGTTCACATTAATTTAACAATTAAAGCCATTGTGCGATGAGTAGCGTAGAATTGGGAGGTCATATTCGGACAAGAGCGCGTTGCCAATCACGATTTTGTCAGTAGTGTTGTTGAAGCTGAGTAGTCATGTTGATGTGAATGGGCTCGATATAAGGAGAGACGATTGGAGATTATCGCGGAGTATAAGCCAACCGGACATAGGCACCAGTTGGGTACATTAGATATCGCGCTGCTGTTGAATACGCTAGAGCAACGAGGTATCGATATTGAAAGGCTACTCAATGATGTAGGTTTGCCGAACATGGATTGGCGAGATCCGAATGGAAAACTGACTTACGCTGACAAGCTTTCGTTGTTTAGCGCGGCTAATCAGAGTTTTCCTCACGATGGTTTGGGGCTTTGGTTGGGAGAGCACGCTAGCTTGAGCCACTTTGGTGTGTTGGGTTATGCGCTATCAACCAGTCAAAATGTCGGGGAGGCCATCAAGTCGGGCTTCAAGTATTTGCGCCTGAACGGTCCTATCTTCTCGGTTAAATTGTTTCTAGATTCCGATCAAGCAGCGATTCAGATTGAGAACACCTTGGAAGTGGGTGATCTCCTGCCTTTCTGCAGTGAATATTTCTTAAGTTCAATCGTCTCTTTGTTCAAAGAACTGACTGGTCATGAATTGGATATTCACACTTTGGCTTTGCCTTATGCTCGCCCTAACTACGCCAAGCTCTATGACGACCGTTTCCAGTGCCCGGTGATTTTTGAGCAAAGCCATTGTGAACTGCGTTTTGATGCCTCGGTTTTATCACAAACCTTATTGACTCATGATGCCGCGACACTGAAGCGCTATCTTGCGTCTTGCCAGTCGATAGTCGAAACGCTGGACTCTGAGTACCTGCTGACTAACCAGCTCAAAACGATCTTTTATCAAACCGCAGGCAGTTTCCCGACTATAGAACAACTCGCAGAAGAGTTTGGTTGTAGCTCTCGTACACTCAGGCGAGAGCTAGTGACCCATGATTCCAGTTATCAAATATTGCTTACCGAAGTTCGAGTGGAACTGGCCAAAGAGCTGTTACTCGGCACAACCATGAGTATCGATGACATCGGTGAAAGGCTCGGTTATAGCGACCCGGCAAATTTCAGAAGGGCGTTTAAAGGTTGGATCAATAAAACTCCCGCGCAGTTTCGTGACGGTTTAAGTTAAAGCGTTACTTGCTAAAAAACTGCTCCCTGAAATCGGTGACTTGCTGCTGATAGTAACTGTCCCAATCGTGTTGAGTCCAAGTGGCATAACTTGAAGAGCGCTGAGAGTCTAAGGTCGCTTTGAGCTGATCCAGTTGCTCGTGATAACTCATCACGGTTTGTTGCTGTTGTGCGACTTGTTGTTCTCGCGCGGCAATGTTGCTGGCCTGCGCTTCATCTAAGTAGGCATCTTGAAGGTCGGCTTTGACTGATGCTACTTCAGCAGGGTTATAGCTGCTGGGTATCAAAGATACTGCCTGTTCATATTTTTGAAGCTGTGTTTCGGCGTTTAACGTGCCCGTATTGTTTTGCCATTCACTAAGCAAATCTTGATAGTTGGCCAAAAACTGGCTCGCTTCGTTCTTTTCAAGGGTGTTAGCGTCAAGCGTAAAATCCAGATGAGCAAGCTGGTCAGCGAATAGCTGGTGGGCCAACTCTCCCCATACTTGTTGTGCAGATTGCTTGAATAAGGCTACACGATCTTCAAGAGTCTCTATGGATTCAAGTGGGATAGTGCTTTGTGTTAATTGCCAGTCAGCCGATAGCTGCGGATAGTCGCTCAGTAACTCAAACCATATGCCCGGCAATTCTGATTTCAATCGTGCGAGTTGCTCTGCGCAGTCATCGCGTTGTTGGCAAAGCTTCCAGAACCCATCGAGTTCATCGAACAAAGCCTTGCCTTCAAGCTCACTCAAGTTTTCAGCAAGAATTTTACCGTCCAGTGCTCCAGCTTGGGCTTGATTGCTGTGCGATGCGGAGTTTTCCGAACTAGCGGTTGCAGTAGGCGTGGAATTATCGTCATTAGTTGTCGTAGAAACACGCGGATTAGGTTCTGTGTGTTGAGCAGAAGATAGCGCTGTTTCGTTCGTTTTTGATGACCACGAATAGCCAATAATGCTAGCCGTTAAGACGAGCATTAGGATTAATATAACTCGATGCATTATTGGTTCACCGAGTTACTTGATCACGGCGCTAACAGGGAAGTGGTCTGAAAGGTTGTAGTGCTTCCATAACTCACTGCTTGTTGATCTTGGGACATCCACGCGATTGTAGTTATGCGCTTTAGCGGCATACTCTGAGCTCACTACCACATAATCGAGATACTCAACGTTCTCGCCACCCGACATAGGCTCTCCCGCAAAGTTGTTGATGCGTGGGTCAAAGGTAGAAGCGGTGTAACCTGAGTATGTTGGTTCATCAGCCTGCAGGTTAGCAAACATCTGTTGATAGTCGCTTGGGAACTTGAGCTTGTTCACGTTGAAGTCACCGCTGTAAACCACAGTTTCTGATGCCGGGATATTCAGAGACTGCGCCAGTGCACGCATCTGCTTGAATTGACGTTGTCGGTAATCACGAGCGGTGTCCGTATCGAATGATGCCGTGTGGGTACCGAAAACATGGTAAGCCTGACCATTCTTGATAACTTCCGCGTAGTTAACACCTTTATCAGCAAAGCAATCTGTGCCCGTGCAATCAGGGAAAACATACTGCGCTTCATTAACGATAGGATAGCGGCTGACAATGATCACACCACCGTCGTATATGTTAATCCCATCTTTATCGAGCATTTTAGTTTGATAAGGATACTCTTTCGCAAGCTCACGCAAGAACTCATCTCTGCCGTTAGCAAACACCTCTTGAAGCGCCAACACGTCATAGCCTTTTACGTATTGAGGGAGTAGGTCATAGCGGTCACCAATATGTGAAGCGATGGCAGGCAGCGCCCAGATGTTGTAAGTCATGACCTTGAGTGTATTGGCATCCGGCTCTGGTTGCTCATCCACTTTTGGTGGGGTGATGGTGTAATAAATATCATCATAGCGCGCTGTAGAATCGGCTTTGAGGGCTAGCTCTGCATTGACCCCGAACGCATCGGTTGTGCTGCGATGAATATTACGATCGTCATGCAATGTTAGGTTGACGTCTGCGGCACTCAAACCATGTTGCAGTGTCGAGTTATACCAATGTCCCTTCATGGTTTGGTTGAGCGTGACACTTTCGCCCACAGCGTTTGATACCACAGTGTCAAACTCATAGGTCTTCCCAGATTTCACACCAGTCCAGCGGTTGAAACTTATCAGCTTCTTCGTCTCCCAAGGACCAATCTGTTCAACATGCTGTTGCCACTCTTCACCGAGTTGAAGCAGGTCGGTACCAGTGTGGTTGGCTTGAATGGTCATCACTTGATTGGTGTTATTGGTGAGATACACGTCGGTGTCTGCGATCGCAGAGGTCGAAGCGATTGATGTGGATGCCACAAGTGCAGCTAACCAAGTCCATTGAGTTTTCATCGTTTACGTTATCCTTATTGATTGATGTCTAGAATAACGTAGTCAAGAGTTATGACATTGGGGTTATAACTCTATGGCATTTATTCAAATATGAGATATATGCCAAGGTTTTATAAAATTGATTAACCATTGAAAATTAACATATTGTCTTATCGGAATGATAAGTGGTACGCGCGCGAATAATAGGGTCAGTTAATGCTTTCGAGTCGGTGGAACAGCCAATATTGGCGTGCTTAAGTGAAAACTGTGTGTCGCGGTAAAGTGGAGGTTGTGAGCAACAAGAAGGGAATATGGACACAGCTTAGAGCTATCAGCATAAATTTTGCGATTGTTCTGTAATTTACTCTTGTTCAGTAAACAGAAACCTCAAAAACAGGTATGATAGTGCCGTTTTTAATCCTGAACTGGGAAAGTCATGGCAAAGTTAACACTCCAAGAGCAGATGCTTAAAGCTGGCTTGGTAAATGAGAAAAAATTAAAGAAGGCGAAGAAAGGCTCTAAAAAGTCTCGCGTTCAGTCTCGTGAAGCAAAAGCGGCAGCTGAAGAAACTAAACTGGCGCAGCAAGCGAAAGACAAAGAGCTAAACCAACAGTTGAAAGAACAACAGTTGAGCAAAGAAATTAAAGCTCAAGTGAAGCAACTGATTGAGATGAACAAGATCGAACAGAAGAACGGTGAGATCAAATACAACTTCACCGACGGTACGCTAGTTAAATATCTTTACGTAGAAGAGCTGACTCAAAAGCAACTAAGTAAAGGCATTCTAAGTATTGCTCGTCAAGGCGAGAGCTATGTTGTTATTCCAACAGCAGTAGCGAACAAGATTGCTATGCGCGACGAAGAATCTATCGTTGATACGCAGGCAGGTAGCACAGACGAAGTAGACGAAGATGACCCGTACAAAGACTTCGTGATCCCAGATGATCTAATGTGGTAATCCGTTTTACCTAGCTCTATTTTAATGGTTAGCTAAGTTTACAGGATCTAAGAATGCAGCGAACAATCACTCGATTGGCGCTGCATTTTTTTTGGCGCGAAATGACTTCAACAAATCTTGAATAACGCTTAGTGTTCTGACATGCCGTAAACAAGGCTATCATTGGCACTTGCATGATCGATAAAATCGGTATTAGCGCGCTGTTCGTGTTGGTCATAGCCATCGAAGTAACAGTCGCCAATTTCATTGCGCGGGCAAACGTGAATGTGGTCTTTGATGACCAGTTCGGTAGAGCAGCATGGGCAGTGTTTTACATGTCCAGTGAGTACCGTAGATCGATTTGGTTTCATACATCCTCCTGATAGGCACTGTAATCTGATTGCCTATTTGCACCCTAAGTTACGCAAATTAGTGTGTCGTTATGATTTCATTTTTAAGTCAATAAAAAACGATTCGTAGAGTGAATGTTTAGGTATTAATGTAAATGTAAGAGCAAGAAAAAATAAAAGAACTAGGACGAGTAGGCTTGAAAGTAGATCGGCCATATAGTCGACTTTCACTGGTATCACATTCAGCCGAAGAGGTTGAAGTAGAGCTCGCTACGACGAATATGTTGGCCAGATGAAACCAACAAGCCCTAGTGAGCTGTGCATCATTTTATCGACTTAAGCTTTCAAAGTAATTCTGAACAAATTTAACGAACACTTGGTGTTTCTTTGCCGGATAAATAACTTGCGGATAGAACAGATAAATACTGTTGCCTTGTTGCAGACATTCATCAGGCAGCACTCGCTCTAATTCTCCCAGTTCGACCTCTTTCGCAACGTAGTAACTTGCAATACGGATGATGCCACTGCCTGCCATAGCTTGTTGCTTAAGCAGGTGGTTGTCATTACTTGAAAGCCAGCCGGACACATCAATATTTACCGATTTTAAAGGCCACTCGGTTTGGTGCAGAGTTGCTAAGCATTGATGATCACTTAAGTCACTCACATTGGTAGGGCGACCAAATTGGTTAAGATAACCGGGAGTCGCGACTAAATCATGTTGATAGCTAATCAAGTGTTTCGCCACCATGTTGTCAGGTGGCGTATTGGTGGCACGAAACGCGATATCGATATCATCTTGATTGAGATTAAAGTTGGTGTAGCTACTGTTTATCTCGAAACGAATCTCAGGGTATTGCTGCCTAAACTGTTGGCAGATATCGAATAGATATACCTCAGTAAACATCTTTGGCGCAGTGAGGCGTAATAGGCCTTTGACGATGTCGTGTTGCTCAGAAACACTGCGTTCAAGCTGTAAGACTTGCGAGCGAATCGTTAAGCCTTGTTGTAACGCGCGTTCGCCTTCTTGGGTTAAACGAACACTGCGAGTGGTTCTGACCAAAAGCGGGCACTGTAAATCGTTCTCTAAACGTTTGATCTGTTCAGAAAGGTAGCTCTTAGAGATACCGAGCTTTTCGGCTGCCTTGGTAAAATTAAGTTGCTGAGCAAGTTCTACAAACAGGATCAGTCGTTCTATTCTTTTGTGTTCGTTCATTCGCGCGTTCCTACCAATCTATTGTTCGTCATATCAAACAATCATTTCGTAACTAGCATATTCTGTTTTTTTAAAAGAACAATATGATAGAGGCATATTTCTGGTCAGCAAATCTTCTAAGCGAGAATCGATATGACGAACAGCACTGAATCTACAAACAAAACGAATGACAAAAAACGTATCCCATTATCAAATTATCTACCGAATGTTGGGCAAATTGCCTATGGCTGCATGGGGTTAGGTGGTGGCTGGAATGATAATCCAGTGACGAGTGCGGATGTTGCTCAAACACGAAGCGTAATCGGCACCGCACTAGAATCGGGCATTAACTTATTCGACCATGCGGATATCTATACCTTCAGCAAAGCTGAGCAAGCCTTTGGTCAAGCATTACAACAAGCGCCTGATCTGCGTGAACAGATGTTCATTCAATCTAAGTGTGGGATTCGTTTTGAAGGCGAGGGCAATGTTGGTCGTTATGATTTCTCGGCTGATTGGGTAGGCCAATCGGTAGACGGTATTCTCAATCGATTGAATACTGAAAAGCTTGATGTGCTGTTATTGCACCGCCCTGATCCTTTGATGGAACTCGATGAGCTAGCAAGAACGTTAGAGAACTTAAAAGCGCAAGGTAAGGTCGATTATTTTGGTGTGTCGAACATGAACAGCCATCAAATTCAGTACCTGCAATCTGCGCTTGGGCAACCCATCGTCGCGAATCAAGTTGAGATGAGCTTAGCCAAATTGGATTGGTTGAATGATGGGGTGATGATTAACTCGCAAGGGCACCATCAATCAGACTTCGCCGCAGGCACTCTTGAACATTGCCAATTGAATAACATCCAACTGCAAGCTTGGGGCTGTTTGGCACAAGGCCGATTTGCTGAGCAAGGTTTGTATTCAGAACATGAAAACGTGAAAAAGACAGCGCACTACGTGGCTCAGTTAGCGAACCAATATGGCGTAGAAAGTGAAGCGATTGTGTTGGCATTTTTGCTTCGTCACCCTGCTCGTATCCAACCTGTAATTGGCACCACAAATCTAGAGCGAATCAAAGCTTCGGCAGTCGCGACTCAGATAAACCTGTCTCGTGAAGAGTGGTACAACCTATACGTGTACTCACGTGGTCAAGCACTGCCATAAGGAATGAATATGTTGAATCAAAAGATCGCGCAACAACTGGTGTCTAACGCTCTAGACATTGCTGAGCGTAATCAACAAGCAATCGCGGTGAGCGTGTGTGATACGCACGGTGAGTTACAGGCGTTTATTCGCATGGATAATGTGAGTGTTCAAGCCGGATTGTTAGCACAGAACAAAGCTTATACATCTGCAAGAGATAGACAGCCAAGCGGTAACTTAGGTGCTTGGGCGAGAGAAACTGGTAAAGACTTAAGTTACTGGACTGACCCAAAGATCACTGGCTTTAAAGGCGGTGTTCCCATTGAATTAAATGGGCAGGTGATTGGCGCTATTGGTGTCAGCGGATTAAGTGAAGACGACGATGAAGCACTTGCCGAAAAAGTCATTCAACTTGTGTTCTAAGCTGTTGCTCGTGAAGTAATGGAAGTTAGAAGTAACAGATAATAAAAAACCGATGCATGTGCATCGGTTTTTTTGTTTAACGAGACTCAAGTGCTTGAATCAATCGAACCCATTAAGCGTTCGCTTGTTCCAGATCTTGTTGCTTGTCTTTCTTGCCTAATAGGCGGCTTGTGATCGTACCGGCTGTCATAGCACCAGATACGTTAAGCGCCGTACGTGCCATATCGATAAGTGGCTCGATAGAGATAAGCAGTGCTGCAATCGTTACAGGAAGGCCCATAGCAGGAAGTACGATAAGCGCCGCGAACGTTGCACCGCCACCTACGCCAGCAATACCGAATGAGCTCACTGTGATAATAGCAATCAGAGACAGAATGAAGTTGATGTCCATTGGGTCGATGCCAACTGTAGGCGCAACCATGACTGCTAGCATTGCAGGGTAGATACCCGCACAACCGTTTTGACCAATCGTCGCACCGAAAGAGGCAGACAGGTTAGCAATCGCTGGTGGCACGTTTAGCTTAGTGATTTGAGCTTCAACGTTCAGTGGAATTGTTGCTGCAGAACTACGAGACGTGAAAGCGAACGTCAGTACAGGCCAGATCTTTTGGAAGTACTCTTTCGGGTTTACACCAACAAAAGAAACCAACACACCGTGTACGACGAACATCAGTAGAATCGCAACGTAAGATGCAACGATGAAACCCAGTAGGCTGAGGATGTCAGAAGCACTTGATGTTGCAACTACCTTCGCCATTAACGCTGCGATGCCGTATGGCGTTAGTGCCATGATCATCTTAACTAAGCGCATAACGATAGATTGTGACGCTTCAACGAAAGTACGGATTGGAGATTCTAGTTCTTCTTTCTCTGCCATCACTTTACGAGCAGCGATGCCCGTTAGCACACCAAAGATAACAACCGCGATGATAGACGTAGAGCGAGCCCCCGCTAGGTCTGCAAATGGGTTAGTCGGAATAAAGCTGATCAGCATTTGTGGAATTGTTAGGTCTGAAACGCTACCGATGCGGCTTTCAAGTGTTGCGATACGTGCTGTTTCGCGAGCGCCTTCTGTTAAACCTTCAGCAGACAGGCCGAATGCTTGCGTTACAACAATACCAACAATCGCAGAAATCGCGGTTGTTGCTAACAGTACAGAAATGGTGATACCAGAAATCTTGCCCAGTGAGCCGCCTTTTTCAAGCTTCACTACTGCTGCAATCATTGAAACCAATACTAATGGCATGATCACCATTTTCAGTAGGCCAACATAACCACGGCCAACAATATTTACCCAGTCTAGTGTTTCGTTGATGACCGGATTGCCTTCACCAAATAACAGCTGTAGACCAAGACCAAATGCGCTACCAAATACTAAACCGAGTAAAACGAGCCGAGAAAGTGTGTTTTCTTTTTTCTGCTGTCCGTAGAGAAAAAAGAGGATACCAGTGAATACCGCTAAGGCAGCGATAGCTGAAAATGACATTTGTTTTCCTTATGAATCTCTTTAAATCGATAGGGCGCTTAGATATATGGGCGCAAATACTGTTAGCTACAGTAGCGACCTGTAACAAAACGTAAAATAAGGAAAAGTAATTTATTAGAACGATTAGTAATATCCACTCAATAGGATGGGTGGATATTCAACATTGTGATGAATAGGTGAGCTTTTTAGCGATATTTTGCCAATAAATTGAGCATGTCACTTGACGAGTAAATTTCGATATTTTGGAAATTATTTTCGAATAACCGGAACAACATTGCTTTGGCTACGTCTTCCGACTGAATAGGGCGTAGGTTTTTGAACTTACCAAGCATAAATGGAGACAGCAGAGGAAAGACACTTTGCAGGAGTTTTTCATCAGCTCTAGGTTCATCACGCTCACCCACCAGAGGCCCAGGGCGTGCGATGAAAAGCTGCTTGAAGCCAATACGTTTTAAATTTTGTTCCATTTGTCCTTTACAGCGAAGGTAGTGCGAATAGGAATCTGGTGAAGCGCCATAGCTAGAAACGACCGCTACGCGTTGAACCCCAAGAAACTTCATCGACTGTGCGACTTGGCTAACCAGTTCCACATCGATTTTGCGAAGCGCTTCTTTTGATCCTGCCTTTTTCTTAGTCGTACCTAAGCAGATAACGCCAAGATTAGGCGTCGCATTCGTGTCATCCCAACTGGTAACTTGCAGGTCGCTGTGAATGAGTGTGTGGAGCTTGTTGGAATCAAACTGTGAATCTAACGCTCGGCGAGATAGGGCATAGATATGATCAACGGCGGGTTCATCGATGAGCAACTTCATCACATGATGACCAATTAACCCGGTTGCACCAGCCACCACGACCGATGTTTTGTCTCCAGAAATGCTCATTTTAATCCCTTCTTCACTCCACAAGTGCTTGTTTAATATAAACAGTGTTTGAATTTTAAGCGAATAAAAGTTTGTTAAACGAGTGGTCAGTAGTATGTGGGGAGTCGCCTGTTTATGGAAAAAGAGATGATTTAGTTTGGCTCGACGCATAAGTACGGTCTGAAGCATAAGTACGATATGAAACATAATGGCGGTGGGAAAGATAAATGCGGTTTGAAAATTAAGTTAGGCGTTAAACATAACAAAGCCCGCTGGGCGACGGGCTTTGTTACTTTTCTTGCTTCTTACTAGGTAAAGGACAGTGGGATTTTCCTTACCTTTTTGCTAGCTTTCTTACTTGATTTATTTGGTTTTCTTTTACTTGAATTTGGAATCATTACACCTCCTAAATCGTTGCTCTGTTTTGTCTTTCAATCGATTGTCTTTCTTCGTGTAGCGTCAGTGTTGTGGGCATTCACTGTATGGGTACTTATCAATGGAGAGATTAATAAGTAATTTAGATAAGGCATAAACGATGCCAAAATGTAACTTATTGATAAATCTATTATCAGTATTATTTGTGTTTTAGGGTTCGTCAATTTGACTGTCAATCTGAGAAAAAACCAGTGTGATCTGTTTAAATTAAGAACACTCTCTGCGGTTTCTGCCACATAGCCATAGATACAGCCTTGCTTAACACGTAAACTGAGTCGTAATTCACATAGACCAAGGACGTGCTATGAACCTCAAGCTTGATACTCTTGCTCCCACTCAGATTTATCACCTGATGACACAAACCGTTGTTCCTCGCCCGATTGCGTGGTCATTGACGGAATCTTCTGACCAAGAGTACAACCTCGCGCCTTTCTCTTATTTCACGCCTGTTTCTAGTAATCCGCCGTTACTGATGTTATCGGTTGGGAAGAAGCCGTCCGGCGAAATCAAAGATACCACTCGTAATACCCTAGAAACGGGTAAGCTAGTGATTCACATTGCTTCTTCAAGTTCTGCCGAAACCATGACGGCGACAGCAGCTACCCTTGAACATGGTGATTCGGAAGTCACCGCGAATAACATTGATCTGGTTGAATTTGAAGGCTTCTCTTTACCGAGATTGAAAGAGTGTGCGGTCGCTTTTGGATGCACCTTGTACGAAGTAAAAGAGGTTGGAGAAGTGCCACAAAGCCTTATCTTTGCTCAAGTCGAAACCGTGTACATTTCCGAAGACGTGATCGACAAAGACAGTGAGCGTCTTAAGATCGACGCGTTAGCACTTGATCCTTTATCTCGATTGGGTGGCGGTGAATACGCCACGCTTTCCAATGTGTTTTCTGTCGCACGCCCTAAGTAGCAGCCCTATATCAACGTACCCAGAATAAGCGTTTTTAAAAACTATGTTAGATACCCAATACTCGCAGTACATCCAACACCGAATTGACCAAAAAACCAAGCCACTTGGCGCACTTGGCTTACTAGAAAAAGTCGCACATCAACTGGCTTTGATTCAGAGCCAAGGCAAAGAAGCTGCGGTTGAACACATCGAATTGAATAAGCCAAGTATCATCATTTTTGCTGGCGACCATGGCATTGCTGACGAAGGCGTGAGTATTGCTCCAAGCGCGGTAACACAACAGATGGTGTTGAACTTCTTAAGCGATGGCGCGGCGATCAATTGCTTCTGTGCGGTGAATAATATCGATATCACGGTAGTCGACACGGGGATATTGTTGCCTGTGGAATCAGACAGTGACATGTTGATCTCTCAGCGTTTGGGTACGCGAACCAATAACTTTGCCAATGAAGCGGCAATGAGTTTAGAAACGGTTGAACGTGGGATTGAACTGGGTACAGATCTTGTATCTAAAACTATTTCGAATGGCACCAATATCATCATGTTTGGTGAGATGGGCATCGGCAATACCAGTAGCGCGTCAGCGATTTTAAGTGCGGTAGCAAACCGAACTGCTGCAGAGTGTGTAGGCTTAGGCACTGGTATCAACAACGAACAGTTATCACGAAAAGTCGAGGTGGTTGAGCAAGGTGTTGCACGCTGCACAGGACTCGATCCTAAATCGATTTTAGCTCAAGTCGGTGGTTACGAAATAGTGCAAATGGTCGGTGCTTTCCTTGGCGCTTATCAAAACAGAACTCCTGTACTGGTCGATGGTTTTATCGTGTCAGTCGCTGCGTATGTCGCGACCTTAATTGAACCGAATTGCCGTGACTACATGATCTTCGCGCATCGCTCAGAAGAGTCAGGACACAAAATTCTATTAGAACTTCTAGACGCTGAGCCGTTGCTTGATCTTGGCTTGAGACTAGGCGAGGGCACGGGCGCTGCACTAGCCATGCCAATCATCCGAGCGGCCGCTGAGTTCTATAACAACATGGCGAGCTTCGAGAGCGCCGGAGTCACAGTTTAATGAGTGATACGCCGAACAGATCTTTGAAAGATCGCGCTGCTTATCAGTGGGAGCTGTTTTCGTTGGCTATGGGCTTCTTTTCTCGTTTGCCAATGCCAAAGAATACGCCCTATTCAGAAGAGCGTATGAACCGTTCTGGTCGTTACTTCTCAACAGTCGGCTTGTTGCTTGGCGCCTTGTGCGGCGGTTTGTTCCTGTTGCTTGATACTGTGTTACCAAGCTCGATTGCCATCTTTTTGATGATGAGTTTTAGTTTGATGCTGACCGGTGCTTTCCATGAAGACGGCTTAACTGACATGGCGGATGGTATTGGTGGCGGCATGACCCTAGAACGCCGTTTGACCATCATGAAAGACAGTCGAATCGGTACTTATGGTGCGTCTGCTCTGATTATGGCTCTGCTTGGCAAGTGGGTGCTGTTGAATGAACTCATAAGCATGACGGGACTGTTTATGGTAATCGTGACCAGTTATACCTTTAGCCGCGCGATTGCTGCATCGCTAATTTACGACATGCCTTATGTCAGTGATTTAGATACCAGTAAAAGTAAGCCATTGGCCAATAAGCAAACTAGGGGCGAACTTGTCTTTCTATTACTTGTTGGCGTTCTGCCAAGCCTGTGGTTTGGTCTTGAATTCGCTTTGGTTTTATCTATCGTCGCCTATCTGTTCAGAACTGGTTTCAAAAAGTGGTTAACGGCTCGAATTGGTGGCTTTACTGGCGACTGCTTGGGGGCTGCTCAACAGTTGATGGAGTTGCTGACTTACCTTGTATTCATTACTGCATTTTACAATGGCTTTCTATAACGGTTCCCTATGACGAACACCAATCAAACTAATCAAGCAAGACAGCGAAACAGCCATCTGGTATTGGGTGGAGCTCGTTCTGGTAAGTCGAGTTTTGCAGAGCAACAAGCATTATGTGCGTTTGAAGCATGTTCAAATGGACGCCTTAACTATATTGCAACGGCCACTTATTTGGACGACGAAATGCGAGAACGAATCGCGCACCATCAACAACGTCGTGGCGAGCAGTGGATTGAGCATGAAGTACCCGTCGAATTAGCCGGAAAACTGCTGTCTTTTGAGAAAGAAGATGTGGTGTTGATTGATTGCCTAACATTGTGGTTGAACAACATCATCTTTGAACTGGGTGATGATGCAACCAATGAACAGGTTGAAGCCGTGGTTGAAGTCTTGGTTAAAAGCGTCGAGCAAAGTCCGGCGCAAATTATCATGGTCTCTAATGAAGTCGGTTTGGGCGTGGTGCCGCTGGGTAAAGTGTCGCGCTTGTTTGTGGACAATGCAGGGCGCATGAACCAAGCGCTAGCTTGCGTCGTTGAACGCGTAACTTTGATTGCTGCCGGATTGCCGCTGCATTTAAAACCATCTAATCACTTGCTTGATACTCAAGGCTAGGTCGCACACATGGTTAATGGAACAACTAAAAACATCTATTTATTAAGACATGGCAAGGTCGAAGGCGAAGCAGCACTTAACGGATTGTCAGACGTGTTGGTCAACCCTGATCTTCAATATCAGATCTGTGGAGCTCTCGCTAAACAAGACATTATCTTTGATAGTGTGGTTTCCTCGCCACTCAGACGATGTGGTGATCTTGCGAGCTTGTTTGCAGAGCTTATGTCAGTGCCTTTATCAGTTGCACCAGACTTTCAGGAAATGAACTTCGGTGAAGTAGATGGTGTCCCATTTGATGAACTTGAAGACAAGTGGGAGATGCTAGAAACCTTTTGGCAAGATCCTGCTAATCATCAATTAACTGGTGCGGAAGGTTTACAGGGGTTCCACGACAGAGTAACTCAAGCTTGGTCGCAACTTTTGAATGATCCAAGTGACAATATATTGTTGGTTACTCATGGTGGTGTGATTCGCATATTGTTAGCGCATTGCCTTGATATTGATTGGAAAAACCCGAGTTTGTACTCGAAGCTATCGATAGAAAACGCATCGATAACGCATATTCAAATCACTCAGTTTGCGCAGAGCTTTATCAGCGTCAAATCGATAGGGCTACCTGTTCTCTGAGTGTTCAAAAAACACAGTTTAAGAATTAACGATCTATTAGATCTGTAAATAGAAACAGAAATATAAATAGAAGTATAAAGCGGCGTTTACAGCCGCTATACCAGATTGGTATTACTACCTACGTGAAAGGAATTTAGTCATGACAACACCGAGTTGGGATCTAAGCATTGCTTATCGCGATCTTAATGATGCAAAAATCGAACAGGACATTGAACTCATTCAACAATGTATTGAGCTGTTGTACCTACACGTTGAAAAGCGTCATATTATCCTAGCGATGCAAAACGCCATTCAAACTTCTGAAGCGGCAGGCACGTTACTGAGCACGATCAACACCTTCGCTAATTGCTACGCATCGGTAGACGCGACGCACACAGAAGCCAAAGCACTGCTTGGTCGTGTAGCGAAGCTGAACTCTGAAATGTCTCAAGCGTTCAGCCCTTACGAAGACACGCTAATTCACGCAGAACCAGAATTTATCGATGCAGTATTAGAGCATGAGAGCGCGGATGTTGCAGGGCAACGCTTTGCTATCGAAAGCTCACGTAAGTTATCAAGCAGTCGACTCAGTGTTGCTGAAGAGCAATTGTTAGCGGCGATGAAGGTTGATGGCCGTGATGGGTGGGGGCGTTTATACGACAACCTAACCGGTTCTTTAAAACTGTCGCTAAAGCTGGACGGTGAAGACGAAGCTCTAGGTTTTTCACAAGCCGCGAGCCTGTTGTACGGCAGCGAATTCGACAAACAAGAACCGGCATGGCGCGCGGTTCAAGGCGCAATGAAGACGCATCAAGAGTCTTTTGCTTCGATCCTAAATGCATTGGCGGGTTGGCGACTGACTGAAAACAAAAAGCGCTCGAAGATTAGCGATGTACATTTCCTAGATCCAAGCCTACACGGCAGCCGCATTGTGCCAGAAACGCTAGACACCATGATGTCGGTAGCCAAAGCTAATCGAGCAGTAGGCCAGAAAGCAGGCCTGTTAATGGCAAGAGTTCACGGGCTCGATGAAATGAAGCCTTGGAATCACTTAGCTGCGATGCCGCCGCTGGGTGACGCTGAATCTAAGGTTTACCCATTTGATGAGGCGATCGACGTGATCAAAACTGCGTTCGCTGAAGTAAATCCAGAGATGGCTGATTTTGTCGCTTTGATGGTTGATAATGGTTGGATTGATGCCGCACCAGCAGCCAACAAACGTTTAGGCGCTTACTGCACCAAGTTTGCTGCTACACGCACTCCGCTTGTGTTCATGACATGGAGCGGTAGCCGCTCAGATTTAATGACATTGGCACACGAGTTAGGCCACGCGTTCCACAACTGGGTGATGAAAGACATGCCGTTGTGTCAAACACGCTACCCAATGACGCTAGCAGAAACCGCTTCGATCTTTGCTGAAAATATCGTTCGAGACCATTTGTTAAAACAAGCACAAACACGTAATGAGAAACTTGAAATGCTGTGGGAAGAGCTTTCTTCTTCTTTGGCATTAATGGTGAACATTCCCGTTCGTTTTGAGTTTGAAAAAGCCTTCTACGAGCAGCGTGAAAAAGGCGAGCTAACGGCTCAGCAGCTGTGTGACTTGATGGAAACGACTTGGAAAGAGTGGTATGGCGATGCAATGACAGAAGCTGACCCTTACTTCTGGGCGAGCAAACTGCATTTCAGCATCTCTCAAGTAAGCTTCTACAACTACCCATACTTGTTCGGTTACCTGTTCAGTAAAGGTGTTTACGCTCAGCGCGATGCGAAAGGTGAGCAATTCTACGGCGATTACGTTTCGTTGCTTCGTGATACGGGCAGCATGATGGCGGAAGAAGTCGTTCAAAAGCACTTAGGAATGGACCTGACTCAAGCTGATTTTTGGCAACAAAGCATCGACATGGTCAAAGTTCAAATCGATGAATTTGAAAGATTGCTCGATCAGGAAGATTAATTGATCTCAATCTGTTCATGGCAGGTAAGAGCTGTGTTAGCTTACGTGGCTCTTATCTTGCTGACATGACTTGAGAAAAGCTGAGACAGCCAAAAGTTGCTTTAAATAGAGAAAGTTATTTGGAACAGATGTCGGTTAGTAAAGTCAGCAGGTAATATAAAAATATATGGGTAGTATTTGTGAGTGATAACGGAGTTTCTGTTGATAAGTGCGATCCTAGCAACACAATTTCTATGTACAATTTATTAACATACGGCCGTGCAATTAAGGAGTAGCGCATGACGAAGACCCTCTTTCGCCAATCATTTCTTTTTGACAGCCTAGATCTTGAGCAAGAAGTGGTTGCAGGACAGACCGTACTGAGTAACGGTGTTCAAATTAAGCTTCATCAACGCGGTGTCTTGGAAGTGATTCCCGCGGAGTATAATTCTGAAACCAAGAACATCATCTTTTCAACAGGTGTTCATGGCGACGAAACTTCACCAATGGAGCTGATTGATAAGCTCATTGAGGATATTGAAACAGGCTTCCAAGAAGTGACAGCAAGATGTTTGTTCATCATTGCTCACCCAGAAGCAACCAACGCGCATACTCGTTTTCTTGATGTGAATATGAACCGTCTGTTTGATGAAAAACAGCATGAGAGTAATCGAGAAGTGGACATCGCGAAGAACCTTAAGTACTTGGTTACTGAGTTTTACAAGGAAACGGAACCTGCCACTCGTTGGCATCTAGATTTGCACTGTGCAATCCGTTTATCTAAGCATTACTCGTTTGCAGTGAGCCCTAAAGTTCGCCACGAAGTACGCAGTAAAGAGCTGTTTGATTTCATTAACAGTGCGCACGTGGAAGCAGTGTTGTTGTCAAATGCGCCAACCAGTACATTCAGTTGGTACAGTGCTGAAAACTTCGAAGCGCAAGCACTGACAATGGAACTAGGGCAGGTCGCGAGAATTGGTGAGAACCAACTTGATAAGCTAACGGCTTTTGACTTGGCGATGCGTAACTTGATTGCTGAAGTTGAGCCAGAGCATTTACCTAAGCGAACCATCACTTATCGCGTGAGCAGAACCATTGTTCGTTTACATGATGACTTCGATTTCATGTTCTCAGATTCTGTAGAGAACTTTACCGCGTTCAAGCACGGTGAAGTATTCGGTCATGATGGTGATAAACCGTTAATGGCTAAGAATGAAAACGAAGCGGTGGTGTTCCCTAATCGTAATGTTGCTATCGGTCAACGAGCAGCCTTAATGGTGTGTGAAGTTGAAACGCGATTCGACCATGGTCAGCTTGTGTACGATTAATATCGACTCGGGTTTAAACGACGAAAACAACCGCTCAACTGGTTGAAATATCAAGGTTCACATTACGGTGTGAGCCTTGAGTTTATTTGGGGATACAGGTAAGGTTACGCGAACATTTTCAAAGTAGCTTGATATGGATTTCCAACAACTTCTTCACCAAAAACAGCGCAAATGGACTAGAGCCATTTATCTGATGGCAGCACTGCTTGTCGCGCTGAGTGCAATTTACCTAATGGTTGGCGATCTCTTCATTTCCCCTCTGGACACCTTGTCCACGTTAGAACAAAAACTACTGATTGATTTACGCTTACCTCGATTATTAGCAGCTATTGCTATCGGGGCAGGGCTAGCAGTATCTGGCGCAAGCTTACAAGTCTTATTAGGCAACGTATTGGCTGAGCCTGGTGTGCTCGGCATTTCTGGCGGTGCAAGCTTAGCCATGGTTATTGTGCTGTTCTTCTTGCCGTTTGCTCCGACTCCAGAACTGTTCATGATTGCCGCCGTTTTAGGCTCGCTCTGTTTCACCGTGATACTGGTGAGCATGGTAAAAACGATGCGACTCACCACGGCTAAATTACTGCTGGTGGGTGTCGCGTTAGGCATTCTTTCTGGCGCGATGGTGACATGGGCGTTCTATTTTAGTGATGACTTAAGTCTACGCTTATTGATGTATTGGCTGATGGGCAGCTTAGGTGGCGTCACTTGGTATCAACACTCGCTCACGTTGGTGATGATCCCCGTGATTATTTGGCTGTGCCTGCAAGGTAGTAAGCTAGATAAGTTAATGATTGGCGAAACGCATGCCGCACAGTTAGGCGTAAACGTACCGAGATTGCGCTGGCGTCTAATTTTCGCCGTGTCTATTTTAGTCGGCTGCGCGGTAGCTTTAGGTGGCGTGATCAGCTTTGTTGGCTTGGTTGTGCCACACTTATTGCGTTTAGCGATTGGTACTGATAACAAATACCTTCTTCCTTTGTCTGCCGTTGCTGGCGCTGCGTTGTTGGTGTTTGCTGATATCTGTGCAAGAACCTTATTAGATTCCGCGGAGCTGCCTTTGGGTGTGATGACCACCAGTATCGGTGCGCCTATCTTCATTTGGATGTTAATTAAAAATCATGATTCAAATTAAGAGCCTGAGCGTCGGCGCTCGTTTATTACCACTATCATTTGAGCTCAAGCAAGGGCAGGTGACTCACGTTATCGGCCCTAATGGCAGCGGTAAAAGTACCTTGCTCGAAGCGATATCTGGAATTGGTGATGGTTACAAAGGCGATATAAAGATCGACGGGCAGGATTTGTCGGAGCTGTCTTTACAAGATTTATCATTGCATCGTGCTTACTTGTGCCAAAGCGCAAGGCCAGCCTTCAACTTAGAAGTGTTCCAATATCTTGCATTGTCACTGCCAAGCTCCTCACACGGCCTTGATGTTGAAATCAACGCAGCTTTGGAAGAAATCAGCCAGATGCTAGACATTGCAGACAAACTTCATCGCTCAATTCAGACACTGTCTGGTGGTGAATGGCAACGCGTACGTTTGGCGGGAATGTGCCTGCAAATTTGGCCGACACTTAACCCATACGCGAAGCTGCTGATCCTCGACGAACCCGCAGCTCCGTTGGATATTGCTCAAGAAGCCTTGTTGTACAAGCTCATTGAACGAGTGGCAGAGAAGGGCATCGCTGTGATCATGGCTAACCATGATTTGAACAGAACACTAAGACACGCAGACCAAGTGTTGTTGCTCGATAAAGGTGTACTTCAAGCATCAGGCTCAGCTGATCAAGTGCTTACCCCTGATCAGCTAGAGTCCGTGTTCAACACCGAAGTCAAAAGTATCTCGGTCGACAATCAAACTTATCTGCTGTTTGGTTAACTTAAGCTCATCAATACAAGGCAATCTATATGTTTAGATATATTCAACGACGACGAATCAAGAAAGTAATCAAATCACTTTCTGCAAAGTTGGTGAAAGCGTACGGAAGCAGTGACTTTTTCTCTATTGGGCAAGTAGAAACGAGTTCATGTGAATTAAGTAAGCGCCAACAACTGGTTGCCTTAGCATTGTTTGCTGATCCACAAGACCTTGCTGCTGAAATTGCTCCAGCCATTCAATTGCTGCGTAATAATGTGTCTAATGACTTCTTCGGTGGTGAGGAATATAACGCGCGTGATGTACTTAATTTGTTGGGCGGTGGCGGTTGGAAGGGCGGTCGTATGGACGATGATATGTCGAATCGATTTGGCATGAATAGCCGCTATTAGTTTAGCTCGTTCAAATTAACGTTTAATGATTTATCCATTTATAAACGTATACGCTCAATAGCTTAGCGACTTTACAGCAGTCTCAACAACGTAATAATAATGATGATAAAAAGCACTCAATATCATTATTTATGCGAGCGTTTCACTCCAATTAATTCAATGAAAAAATACCTTCCTAGCGATCTATTTTCTTAGGGAATGCGTAATTTTTGTCGGTAAAAATTGATAATTCGAACCAATATCATCTATCTACAACGCATTTGTTTGAGTTGTGTGATGCTGATTCCTATTAATATAAAACCCGCTGTTATTGATAAAATTGACGTATATATTTTTCGTTGTTCTTTAAGTCGGAAACTATAAACCTTCGAATTACAGTGCTGGTTGGTTAGTAACCAATTGGTTTTGTGTTTAGGGTAAAATAATAGAGAGTGGGAAAGTGACAACAATAAATAATAATATTCTAAAAATAGCAGTGGGTATGGCTATGCTATCGAGTGTGCCGTCAGTGGCAAATGCTCATGGTTGGTCTGAGTTTCCAAGCGCGCGTCAGAACACGTGTTACGAGCAAGGCGGGATTTGGTCGGGTACACCACCTAATGCTGCGTGTGCTCAAGCAAAAGACATTTCGGGTTCATACCCGTTTGTTCAACGTAACGAGTACGCGAAAAATGTCCAAGATTTCAATAATATCAATGCTGTAAAAGCGGCGATTCCTGACGGCACGTTATGTTATGCCAACGATTCGCAAAAACGCGGCATGGGTGCGCCTCATACTGGTTGGACTCGTACCGAGCTAAATACTGGTACGTTTGAATATGTATTCAATGCGACAGCGCCACACAACCCTTCTTTCTGGGAGTTCTACCTAACGAAACCAAACGCGGACCTAAGCAAAGGCCTAGCGTGGGGAGACTTAGATCTTATCCAAGAAGAGGGTAACGTTCCGGTTAATGGCGGCAAGTACCGCATTAATGTCACTATTCCTTCAGACCGTTCTGGCGATGCGATTCTATTCGTTCGTTGGCAACGTGATGATGCTGCGGGCGAAGGCTTCTACAACTGTTCAGACATCACTATCGCGGGTGGCACAACCCCTCCACCAGAGCCTACACCTCAACCTGATCTAGTCCGTGGCGACCTGTTTGTTTCTGACCAGTTTGGTACGCCAGAAATTGGTGATACGGTTAAGTACGACATCATCAACAAGTACGGTGAAGTCGCGCGTAGCTTCGACATCGTTATCGACGCTTCAAACGTTAACGATTGGGCTCGCTTGTTGGCTTCAGAGATTAACGGCTGGCACGAAGAGTTTAAAGATGGCGCGATCTTCATTGGTGATTGGCACGCTGAAATGCAGCACTACATGTACTTCCAAAACGATCCTTCACGCAACTTCTTCAACTCAAAAGATAGCCGTGCTTCTGGTCAGTTAACGCTGATTGACGGTGGCGACGGTGGTGTTGAACCACTGAAAGGTGATATCTACGAGCTAGTGAAGAGTGACAACGTAGTGAATGCTGGCGACAAAGTTGTAATTGCAACAAGCGAAGCGGCGACATTGACTCAAACTCAAGGTACTTCTGTAAGCATTCAAAATAACGGCACGGCTTCTATCGTAGTTGATACCACTGGCATCACTGCAAACGAAACTTTATCGTTTATGGCTAGCTCGATTGAAAGCGACAGTGTTGAAACCTTCACTTTTGAAGTAATTGCTGATGACGGTGGCGTAACACCAGACCCAGATCCAACGCCGGATCCTGATCCGACTCCTGACCCAGACCCTACGCCAGATCCAGGTACGTGGGACTCATCAGCGACTTACCTTGGTGGCGAAGTCGTGACTTACTCGAACCAGTCATGGAAAGCACAATGGTGGGTTCAAGGTGGTACTAACCCTAAAGCGACTTACGAAAATGACAAATGGGGCGTTTGGCGTCCAGCCAACTAATCTTAACTATTGTTAGTTAATTAGCCTTGCAATAATAACCAAGACACCACACTTTTTGACGAGTGTGGTGTCTTTTTTAGCGTCTGCATTTGCGGTTTTGAATGTCATCAGCCTAGAAAAAGTGATTCAGGAACGAAGTCTTAATCACTCAGCACGGCTCTATAAGAAGATGAGAGTTATATAGAAAACAAGAGCTATATAACGTTTTGTAATGTGTTGAAGAATTATTCCAGAGTAAGGTTTTGCTTAATCTCATCGTTAAGATACCCCTGATCAAAATCTGGTGTCATGAATTCGACGAAGGAGGAGTCTAGATAGCTGGTTTCTAGATAACTCGGCTCTAGATAATGGGAGTCTAAGTGATCAGCACTTACGTAGGTGGGAATCGCAGAAAACAAAACGATACTGATCGCTGCAGCGATATCAATGGCTTTGTTACGTTGAGAAGTAATTTTCATAGTAGTGCCCTCGAAAGGTGGGCAAATCCATCTGCCTATGAGAATTGAATCTGAGATATTTAGAAGTCGTAAGACAAACCAAGTGTGATGATGCTGTCGTTGTCGATCGGGCCCATCGATTGGCCGTTCAAGTAAAGGTCACCTTCGTTGGTGTTGAAATAGGTGTATTTCACGTAGGGTGTCCAGTCGTCGATGCTTTTAGAGAGAACGACTTCGTGCTCATTGGTACGGTAGTCGCCTTGATGAAAGATTACGTTGTCATCGTTGTGGGTAAACCCGCCATTGGATCCATCACTGTTTTCGTGAGTGTATTGATAAGCTAAATCCCAGCCTGCGAGTGAGTACCCCGCACCGGCGATGAACTTATTGGTGTTGATCGTGGTGTCGCTTACATTCTCGAGTACTTGCCCTGACTGGTTATATCCCAATCCACCGAATACATTGAAGTTGTCGTTCACTTGATAATCGATAATACCTTCGATTAATAACTCTTCACCGTTGTCCCATTTACTAAGTTCACCGTATAAGTTGAACGTGAAAGATTCGCTGATGTGAAAATCGTGCCCGTAACCCGCTGCCAACCAACCCTGGTCATCAAAACCTATATAGACTTGTCCATTTTCTGAGGTATCGATTAATGCGCCAGCTTCTGTGGTGTAGACACCGTTATCAGCAGCATTAGAGGCAACGTTTTGTTCGATGTAAACTTGAGTCGAAGTCGCAAACGCTGCGCTGCTGAGTAACGTAAGTGGTAGAGCAATAAGGTTAAGTTTTTTCATGGATTCTCCAGTGTCGTTCTATTGAATTAACTTGCTGGAGAGTATGTGATTAAACTGAATTTATATTAATAGGGTTAACTTTAGTTAAAACCTCAGTTTCATTTATGTTTCCTTAATGCTGATTTGATTGCTTCACGGGTTTTGATGTGCTGTTCGTCTTTAGCGTAGCGGCGGTGATAGAGCATTCGAAACGTGATCGGTCTTAATTTGATGGGGATAGGGTGAACGCGTAAGCCAAGCGCTGGTGCAAGCATTTCTGCAAAAGAGCGAGTAGAAGCGGCGATATAATCTGTCGTGCTTGCCAAAATCAGCATGCTTGAAATTGAGCTGGTTTCAATTCTGACTTTTCTCGGCTCGATATCGCTCTCTGATAAAAACTCGACCGTGTTCATGTTGGCGCGTTTGATCTTGAGCGCAATATGTTCCTCTTGGAAATACTCTTCTTTACTTAGTGTCTCACCAATTCGAGGGTGGTTGATTCGAGTCAGACACACGGGCTCCTCATCGACGATGGTTTCTTCAATCAATGAGTGTTTCTTACTCGAAAGTACATCAATGACGATATCTACTTTTTGTGCAGTAAGCGCATCAAACAGTTCTTCCTCTTCGAGTGGCGCTTCCGTAAAGCTTACGCCTTCAACCTGGCTAACGAAATGAAGCAAGCTCTCTGTGCAATAGACTTTAAGGTCATTCTTTTGCTGCTCAACCGTTCCAATGATGTTCAATGGGTCTTCTATCTTATTAGCGAGTGATACCGCTGCTCCAGTGGGCGCGATACCTCGTCCTTCTCTCACAAATAAAGCCTTGCCCACGACACCTTCGAGTCTCTTAATAGCCGCGCTTACCGCGGGTTGAGAAATATCGAGCTGCTCTGATGCCACGGTGATAGAGCTGTGTTTGTAAACGGCCAAAAATGTCGTCAGTAGATTAAGGTCCAAATTCAGTTCCCTCTATTCTTATTGCACTCATCCAAATCATGGTGGAGTCGTTATTGACTCATAAATGAAATGGAGGTTTTAAGTAAAGTTTACACTATATATCAAGGTTCTGTTTATTAATAAACTTGTTTGCATCGGAGTGAGGAAGGAACTTCATTCATTTACTAAATACTCAGACCGATAGGTGAAACTATGAGAACTTTCGCAAAATTATCAATCATCTCTACAGCAATGATCATCACGACAACCGCTTTTGCTGCTGACCCAATGATGCAATACAACACCAAGCAGACTAACTCTGATATTCAAAAACTCGAGAAATTTGAATATCACGAGGGTGAAACCCTTGAAGAGTATCTGAGCACTCAACCTAAGGGGAACTTGTACTCTTCAGAAGAAGAAGTGCTTTCTGTGTTAATGGGCGGTGTAAACAATGGTGACTATCGCAAAGAAACCAATTCAGGTTGGAAAGAAGGCCTGATGTTTGAGGGCATTGCACCTTATGGCGATCACATGGTGTCGGGCGCAAACTGGTTCCCACGCACTGAAGAAGTTCAACCGGATGAA
This sequence comes from Vibrio sp. 10N.222.54.A3, assembly GCF_041474095.1. NCBI lineage: Bacteria > Pseudomonadati > Pseudomonadota > Gammaproteobacteria > Vibrionales > Vibrionaceae > Vibrio > Vibrio sp. 10N.222.54.A3. The sequence continues at coordinate 50,523 of NZ_JBFRTN010000071.1, read as the reverse complement.
ATGCGTGTCACGTTCATGGGGACATCACCAATGATTCGCCCGGGGCAGGCAAACACCTCGATATACGTAGAATTGGGTAACGGCTCTAACTTTGTCTTTGATTTAGGTGAAGGATCAATTGCGAACTACGTAGCGGCGGGTGTCGCGATGAATGAACTTGACCATATCTTCATTACTCACTTACACGTAGATCATTACGGCTCATTACCTTATCTGTATCAATTTGGTGGTTGGAATGGTCGCTGGGAAAAGCCGCTTAACATTTATGGCCCAAGTGGTGCGACTCCAGAATATGGCACTCGTCATATGATTGAAGGCATGCAACAAATGTTGAACTGGCACACCGATGCATTTGATGTGTTCCCATCAGGCAACGACATAGTGGTACACGAGTTTGATTTCCGCGACGACGGTGGCGTTATCTATGACCAAGACAATGTGGAAGTGATTCACTGGCGACGCAGTCACGCAAAAGATGGCGCGTCTGGCTATCGCTTAAATTGGACTCAAGATGACGGTCGAGTGCTTTCGTTTGTTTGGACAGGAGACGGTCGCCCAACTGAGTTGGATTTGAAATACGCAAAAGGTGCAGACTTGTTCATTACTGAACTGCAAACCGAAACGTTTGGCGTGTCTTCGATTATTCAAGGTGTGCCGCCATTCTTAGCACGTTACACCGTTGATACTCACCATACACCAGCGTACGCGGCGGGTTATGTGGCGAATGAAGTACAACCGCGCTTGTTCATGACAACGCACATGACATTCGACCCATATCTCAATGAGGAAACCGTTGCAGAGGTTCGCCACCATTGGCAAGGGCCTTACCACTTCGGTGCGCCAGATGGCATTGTCGTTAACATGACTAAAGATAATGCGTGGGTTCGTGAAGGTATTTTACCTGATTTCCCGAATGCGCGAGCGCCACAATTTGATATGGCCGATGGGTCTGACTTTAGAATCCCATTACCGAAAAACAGCCGTGAAGACATACAAGAACAAGAGATTCGTGATTTAGAGTTGGATCCAAAACTGTACTACCCAGAGGGCTACCACCCAGAGCTGTTAACTGAATGGCCAGTCGACCGTGACATCGTGATCCCAGCTGAACAAGTACCAGAAGCAATGAAGCAAGGTATGAACACCAAGCAAGAATACATGGATAGAGTGCGTGCTCACCACAATCTTGAGCGCAAATCGGTAAGTCGTCCAACTGAGCCTGGTGAAGGAGCAGGAACAGACAACAAATAGGGTATTTGTAGTGAGGGCTGATATTGCCCTCACATCCTAAAAAGTTAGGTAAATAAACCCATTATCTTACTCAATCATAAAACTATTGCTTACCACTTCTTTGCTTAGAATATCTGGAGTTCATTATGAAAAAATCAATTTTAGCGGTCGTCATTCTATCTTTAGTGTCAGCGTCTGTTTTCGCTAACGGACAATCCAATGCTCACAACTATCAACCTGGTGCGACGAATAACTCAGAACGTTTAGCGGATATTGATCCTAACTACGAACTGACCTTACCTTCAGAAAAAGAAGGCTACACCATGTATGACAACCAATCCATGTCAGATGGCGGGACCTACACAACGTATGTTAAACCGAATCCTTCCGATGCAATGCATGTCGCCGATGAAGGTTCACTAAAACTAACGCATGGAGAAGGTGGTGTCATTATGACGGAATACACCACAAAGAATGGGCAACATACATTTTCAGTGATGTGCGGCTACACCTCGGGTCCATCATACTGGGCTGACGGAAAACCAGCGAAGGTATGCGAAGAGGCTCAAGCACTAGCGGTTGCATTGGAAGCAAAAGGTGAATGGGAGGTGAAGCCAATGACTTACACCATCGCACCAGCAAGAATCGTAGTTGATAAGTGATTTTTGTCTACAGAACGCTCGTTATATCGAGCCTCGTTATCCAATCATATTGATTATTTGTAGTGAGATAGAGGGGTACTCAGGCTGAAATGGTCTTGAAGTTCCCCTTAACTTGGCTCATCTCACAAGAAGCTAAGTCAGCCAACTAATCAAATTTGTATTCGAAAATACATAAGGTCTATCCCATGAAAAATACCATTAAGCTACTGGCTATCGCATGTGTTTTACTTACTCCAATGCTTGTCGCCGCTGCCGAACATAATCACAGTCACAATCATTTTAACCCTGAATTAGAGAAACTTGGCGACGACATTATTGGTCTAACCGTGTGTTACAAAAATGGGCATCTATCAGAAGAGAATCAAGAACCTGCTTTCATGAATCTTATCAACCACGCCAATGTAGAAGGTGAGGAGTTGGGGATGTACTACATGGATAAGTTGGGCCCTAAAGCTGAGCAAATCATGAGTGATGACGACGCTCGTCGCTTATGGACTCAAGATTATTGTGCTGATTTGACTGACACTTATTTGGATTCAGATAAGTTAGCTCAAAGATCAAATGAACATCAAAGTCATTCACACGGCCACGATCATGGGCATCAACATAATCACGATCATCATGGACATGGCGACTTGACACCAGAGGTACTTGAGCAAGATATCGAACGAGGTCGTTTACTCAGTATCAACTAAGCCTAATAAAATAAACGCACTTACTTTGTTACCTCTTGGCACAAAATGGTAAGACTCGAATCGAGCGAATGACTAGAATTATCTCAAACGAAACAAGTGAATTAGGGCGGATTCTAGTCACTTTATCTTATTCGAATGGACGCTTTTAAAGCTCGAAAGAGGATTATTTTATGTACGAACTCACACTGATTCTAAGCCTAATGATGGGTGGCGCTGACAGCACAGCAGAAATGGAAGTTAACACCCAATTTACGACTCTTGAGCAATGTAATGAAGAAGGCGCAGCGCTAGCTGAGAAGCTAAATGCAACAGACCTTAAAGTCATGCAAGTTCAATGTGAACGTGACTAATCAAGAGAACTAGTTAAACAATATGGGCACATACCTTTGTGTCCATATCACATCAACATAATAACCTAGTCTTTACTCTCTCCATCGGAAACTTTCCGTTAGCCACGACAAGTAAAACCGCACTATTAACAAGCCTTCGTCAGAATACTATTTACCCCGCTTACTAATTTTTTAATTTGAAACAATTTCATCTAACCTATTGTTAAATATTTACTATTTGTTAGTGTGTTTAGGTGCACATTGAGGATGTGTTTCATATTTAGCGAAGAAATATTAGGAGTTGCGATGAGTATTATAGTGAGACGGTCTGAACCGTCAGATGCAAAGGGAATCAAAGAAGTTTACGAATGCACTAATGCTTATACCGGTACGCTGCAACTCCCAAATCCATCTCTGGAAAGCTGGCAAAAACGAATCTCTAATATGCCTGATAACGTGTACTCGTATGTCGCGATGATCGACGATGAGATTGTTGGCAACTTGGGAATGGAAGTGTGCGTGAATCCAAGAAGACGACATGTGGCTTCATTTGGTATGGGTGTTAAAGACGATGTGCTAGGCAAAGGTGTGGGTAGTCAGCTGCTCGCGACCGCGATCGACTTGTGTGATAACTGGATTAACATCAAGCGAATGGAGTTAACGGTATACACCGATAATGAAAGAGCGATCAGCCTGTATAAGAAGTTCGGTTTCGTGATTGAAGGAGAGTCCGCAGGGTTCGCTTTCAGAAATGGCGAATATGTGGCGGCTTATCATATGGCTCGACTGGTATAGCATTTAGCTACGATTAACACACAGCTACGATTAACACAGTTAGAATTAACTGACAGATAATAAAACGCCACGTTATTTAAACGTGGCGTTTGCTATTTTGGTGCGCTGGTGCTTTAAAGAGCTACAGCCATAACCTTAGTTCAGTCGTAAACTTAGTTAAGCCGTTAGTGGCTCAAGGTTCGCAGGACGGTAGTGTACAGATTTTAGTACTTTACCTTGGCGAACTGTCTTGCCTTCCGATACGAAATCTTCCGCACACTTAGCGATGATGTATTCGCCTTTTTGAACCGCCATCAGCTTGATGTTCTGCTCAGCATAGAAAGCTTCTGTTTCAGCATATTCAGTTTCGTTGCGACATACTTTGCTCATGTTGCTTGAGTGTACTTCGTCCCAGCAAGGTAAGAAGTCAATTGAGCGGTTTTTAGAAACATTCAACAGTAGGTCGATCAGGTAGCTGATTGCTAGGTTGTCTTCAACCTTAGCTTGGCCAAGGTGAACCAGACGTCCCATCAAAACATAAACGCTGTCTACGATAGCGTCCGCTTGTTCGATTTTAGAGTCAGCTTCTGCAAGTTCTGTTAGCTCTTCGATCGCTAGAGAGGTATGTAGCGTATCGCCTTTTTCGTCCATTGTTTCAGGAGCAGCAACCGGCAGATCAAAAGTACTGCGGAACTCTTCAATGTCGCGGTAAAGGTGATCGTAGATTTCTTGGTTTAGTTGAGAAAGGTTCATATTCCTATCCATTTTGTTTCGTTAATGGATCATTTTAACAAAGGTAGTAATGGGGTGCTAACGCAAAGTGGAAGAACGCGACTTTTATTCATTGGACCAATGAGGTATTTTGCATACAAACTAATTGATTATTATGTTTTTTTACACTTTACTCTTCTTAATATACGAAATATTAATGTTGCCATTAATGTCAGCAGTAGTGGAATCCCATTTATGAACCAAGCCAGTGAAAGCGAAATTGTTATACGCCGCTTGTATCAAATCACCAATGATTATCGAAAGGGCTTCGATATTCAGATCGCTCAGCTGCTTATTATGGGGCTTGAACGCTTCAACCTTGATATTGGTATCTTATCGAAAGTCGATGGCAATACTTATGTTGTTGAACATTGTGTTACGCCTGAAGGGGTAGAACTCAATAGCGGTGACACTTTTGATTATCGTTCAACCTATTGCGAAATTACCTGTAAATCGATTGGTCCTATCTGTATTGAGCATTGTGGCAAACACGATAAGTATGCGAAGCATCCTGCTTACCAGTCTTTTGGCTTGGAGTCTTATATTGGGGTTCCCATTTTCGTTAATGATGAGCTTTATGGCACCTTAAACTTTTCAAGCCCAGCACCCTATCATCGTGAGTTCAAAGAGTTCGATGTCGACGTGATGAGACTAATGGCATCATGGATCGAAGTGGAGCTGGTTAGAAGGCAGCAAGAACGAAAACTCAAAGAGTTGAATGAGAAATTGGAGTATCAAGCTCTGTATGATCCTCTGACACACTTGCCAAATAGACGTTGCTTGTTTAAAACGTTGAATGCGGAAGTCGAGCAGTTAAAAGGCTCTTTAGGAAAGGGAACCTTGGCGGTTGTCGACATCGACTTCTTTAAACAGGTTAACGACATTTACGGTCACCAAATGGGCGATGTTGTATTAAAGAAAGTGGCGAGCGTGCTGAACAATAACACTCAAAAGGGTGAGTTTGTGGCGCGTTTTGGTGGTGAAGAGTTCATTCTTTGGTATCCAAATAAAACACCAAACTATGTTGAAGATAAGTTCATGACTCTTTTGCAAGAGATGAAGAAAATCACACTGGATCGAAAGCCTGTCACTATATCAATTGGTGCGTGTCATTTTGAGTTGAGTACAGGGGATACCAAAGGGGAAAGGATGTCGGCGTTAGATAAGCTCATCAAAGTTGCCGATGAGTGTCTGTACATTGCGAAACAAAATGGACGAGATCAGTTCATTTCTCGTCCATATCATCAAGAGCGCTCAGGAATATGAGCCATCATGTTAGCGATTAACTGAACTATTAACTAAACAAGTAAGGGAACAGTTGACGGCGTTCTTCTGGCGTTAAAGACTCAACTCTTGCGATGTTGGTGTCTGGGATCGCTTCAGGGTTAGGGTAGTGCTTCAGTACCTTTTCCATGCTTGCTTCACGAATCAAATGGTAAACAGGGTATGGAGAGCGATTCGTTAGGTTTTCATCGTCTTCTGGATCCGCACCACCAAAGCAATAGTCAGGATGGAACGTTGCCACTTGGTAAACGCCTTCCCAGTCTTGCTGTTTGATCAACGCTTCAACCCAATCAATGAACATGTTGTAGTCGAAGAAATCTTGCAGCATGTTAGGAACCACCACTAAAGTCGTCTCTAATTCAGCAACTGGCGTATTATCTAACTCTACGAAATGCGTCATGATGTCTTCCAGTAACGCTTCTTCCGTATTCGCTTCACTCACAAAGATCTTAATCTGTTTATTACGTTGTGGCTTGGCTGCGAATGGGCACAGGTTTAGGCCAATAACGACATCGTCTAACCATTGTTTAACTTGGTCGTGGATGGTTTGAAGATCTGTGCTTTGAGTGTTCGACATAACAGGTTCCGAAATGAAATTTTGCGTAGGATATCAGAACGGACGTTAATCAAAAGCAATAATTGAGTTACAAACTCAGTCGTAGTTATGCTTGTGCGAGTTTGGAAGTCGATACTTGTAGCTGTTTCAACTGATAGACCCAAGCAAATATCGCGACATAGAAGATTGAACCACCTGCAATCACGCCATTCCAACCGAACAGTTGCCAGCAATATAAAAGCAAGAATCCACCTAAACTACCGCCAATATAATAGTGAACCAGATAGAGCGCGGTCGCTGTCGCCTTAGCGCTCGGTGCTTTTTGACTCACCCAAGAGTAGGCAAGAGTGTGGGCAAAGAACGCACCGCCACTAATCAATAACAAGCCAGCTAACATGAACGGGACTTTATCGACCGCAGAAACCAGCATTCCAATTAAGCTAATGCACACGCCCATCAAAATTCCGTTTAACGGATCAAAGCGAAGTGTCCATTTGTTTGATAGCTTAGAGCTGACCGTACCGGCCAAGTAACATAGGAATATCAGCGAAGCTAAACCTACAGGCACTGAATGAGGCGCAGAGACTAGCCTAAAGCCCATCACCGAGTACAGGTTAACGAACAGAGCAAAGTTAGCACCCCCAATCAACATCGCGAGCCACAGTGTACGGTTTTTTAAGTGCATCATTACAGAGCGGTTATGGTGAAAGAACAGGCCTTTCTGTGGCTTAAAGTTTTGTTGGTCAGGTAAGCTATATGCAATATAGAGAGCGCCAAGCAAAGAGCCGACAACGAAAAACAAAACTGTCGCATGCCAGTCGAAATAATCCGTAATCAAGCCACCCAATACACGTCCGAAGATTCCACCCAATGAGTTGGCCGCAATATAACCTCCAATCGCGACAGCAAAGGCTTTGGGTGTTAACTCCTCAACCATATAGGCAACCGCCACACCAGCAAACGCCGCCACAGCGATGCCCATAAATGCGCGGGCAATAACGAGTTGCAACAAGGTAGTCGTGAACACCATGCTTAACCCTATTAATGGGATAGCGAACAGACTGAACAGAATAATGGGTTTACGACCAAAGGTTTCAGAGGCAATTGCCCAAGGTACCAAGCTAATCGAAAGGCCGAGTGTTGTAGCAGCAAACAACCAGTTGATCTGAGTTTCAGATACTTGGAAGTGCTCCGCCATGTGCGGCAAGATTGGCTGAAAGAGGTAAAGGTTACAGAAAATGATAAACGAGCCAATCGCCAATGATTGGGTGATGCGTTTGTATTGAAGACTGCCTTTATCAAACATTTACGTTGTGCCTGCACGAGTTAGTAAGCTATTTGTGAACAAGTTATCAGCACAAGTGTGATTAAAGAAATATATTAAAAATATCACCTCTATATATTAAATATATCGCCATGCTTGAATCAAAACCTCTTCGACATTTTCTGGCTGTTGCGCAGTTTGGTAACTTCACTCAGGCCGCCAAAGCGCTGCATATCGCGCAGCCCGCATTGAGCATTTCTATTAAAAAACTAGAACAGACGCTTGAGTTGATTCTATTCCGTCGAGGCGATAAATCCGTCACTTTAACGGAGGAGGGCAAAGTACTGTTTGAGCATGCAAAGCGAATCGCCCAGCAGTTTGATGATGCTCAGCTCGCGATGAATGAACTAAAGGGGCTAGAAAAAGGCGAGGTTCGATTAGGCGCTCCAAGTATGATGGGCAGTTACTTTTTCCCCCAAGTAGTGATGGCATTTAAAAGCCAATACCCAAACCTAAAGTTGACCTTGATTGATGCTGGCACCGCATCGATTCGTGAAATGCTGTTAAACGGCGAACTCGATATTGGCGTAATTAATCATGAGAACGTTCCAGATGATTTGGAAACGGATCATCTGTTAAGTTCTGAGATGGTCGCCGTTGTCGGTAAGGAGCATCCGCTAGCACAACAGCCTTCGATGACCTTTGAAGAATTCTTTGCTCAAGAGCTGATCATGTTTAAATCGGGCTATTTCCACCGCGATTTTATTGATGCGACCTGTAAGAAGTACGATCTTGATATGACCATTGCGTTTGAAACCAACTTGCTCCCGATGATTCTTTCTATCGTTAAACAAGAGTTTGCGATCACCGCGCTGTTGAGCTTAGTGACGGAATATGAGAAAGACGTGATAGGCGTGCCATTTAAAGACCCTGTAAAACTGAATCTATCGTTGGCCTGGAGAAAGGAAGGGTATTTGTCGAAAGCTGACAGAACCTTTATTGATTTCGTTAAGCGGTATGTGTGATTTAGTAAGATTTAATTAAACAAAGCCCGAACATCCTAGATTGGATATTCGGGCTTTGTTGTATAGAAGTATGACTGGCTCAGAGCACGTTAGGTGTTCTTTGAGTTATACATCTTATCGAAGTTTTTCTGATTCCAGCCGACCATCACTTGATCGCCGATTTTAAGCACGGGGATAGAACGAGCACCCATTGCTTGCAATTCTTTACGGCCACGCTGCATCTTTGCATTCGTCAGGCGGTAAACAATTTTCTTAGAGTCTAAATACCTTTGGGCATCTTTACAGTGCGGGCATTTGTCTGCGACGTACAATACAACACGTTTCATTTTTTCATTCTCTTGGTGAATCTCGCTAAAGTGTAACGAATCCTAGGTGATTAGAAAAGTGTGATCAGTTACACTATGCGGCTCAATTTTCAAGACCACAACGTATTGTCGTGGTGTAACTTGTACGGTCTTTCAGCATGCATCCTTCTTTACGCTATATTCAAGGCTATCCTAAGCACATTCTTGATCCTGTTACTCAACTTGTAGAGTCGGGTAAATTGGTGCCTTGGTTTGAAGCTCGCTACCCAAAGAATCATGAAATAAAAAGCGAGAAAGCCCTGTTTGACTATGCGATTGAGATAAAAAATCGCTACATGAAAAAAACACCACCGATCAGCAAAGTGATTTACGACGGCAAGATACACCTAATCAATAATGCGTTAGGTCTGCATTCTTACGTTGCTAAGAATCACGGTGGAAAGATCAAATCAAAGAATGAAATTCGTATCGCCAGTGTTTTTAAAAATGCACCAGAACCTTTGCTAAGAATGCTGGTGGTACACGAACTGGCGCATATCAAAGAGAAAGAGCACGACAAAGCCTTTTACCAACTATGCTGTCACATGGAATCGGAATATCATCAACTTGAGTTGGATGCCCGTTTATTCATGATGTATTTAGATTTAAAGAAGTAGCCCAATGAGCCAATCACAAAATAGAACGACGCTAAGCCTGTCGAAAAACAGCACTTCATCAGCAAAAACAAAAGACAACCAAGCTGATGTTAAGCCAAGTACAGCTAAGCCAAGCAGCGACAAGCGTATTTCTACAAAGAACACATCTGATAAAAGCCGCAAGAATAGTGCACCTAAAGGCGCGGGCAATAACAAAGCAAAGCGACCTTTTGCAAAAGATAGCAGAGGTAAACCGGGTGCCAATAAAGGATCATCGAATAAGGGTTCTTTCAATAAAACGGCTTTTAACAAGAACGCAGCTCAGAAAAGACGCTCGGCTGAAAAACCTCAAGGTGGATTACACCCAAGAAACCAGCACACTGGCCGCTATAACTTCGAGTTACTAGTTGCAGCCTTGCCTGAGCTAAAAGAGCATCTGATCAAGAATCCGGTTGGCGAAGACACCATTAATTTCTCTGATCCATTGGCTGTTAAGCTACTCAACAAAGCTTTGTTGGCGCATCACTATGGCGTTAAACATTGGGATATTCCTGCTGGTTACTTGTGCCCGCCAATTCCTGGTCGTGCAGACTACATTCACAGAGTGGCCGACATCCTTAATAGCGATGGCCAAGGTGAACCCTATAACCACGCGTCTGTGAAAGCATTAGATATTGGTGTCGGTGCAAACTGTATCTACCCAATCATTGGTGCGACAGAGTATAAGTGGCGTTGTACAGGGACAGATGTTGATTCAGTCTCCATCAAAACAGCGAACTTCATAGCGGAAAGCAACCCTAATCTAAAAGGTAAGATCCGCGCTCGCCTACAAGCTGACTCTGAATCTATCTTTAAGGGCGTGATTAAGGATAATGAACGTTACGATGTCACTATTTGTAATCCTCCATTCCACAGCTCTCTTGAAGAGGCTGAAAAGGGGTCACAACGTAAACTGGATAATCTAGCGGCGAACCGTGCTAAGAAAGCCGGTCAGTCATTCAAGCCTGAAACGAACAAGAAGCCAGTTAAGTTAGATAAATCAACTAAGCAAGCTAAACCAACCTTAAACTTTGGTGGTCAAAAAGCCGAGCTTTGGTGCCCAGGTGGTGAAGCCGCTTTCATTATGAAGATGGCAAGAGAGAGTCAACTTTTTGCTACTCAAGTTTTGTGGTTTACGACATTGATTTCTAAGAAAGATAACGTCGATATGGTTCGTTCAGAGCTTGGCAAGCTTAGAGCTAAACAAGTGAAAGTCGTCGAGATGTCACAAGGCCAGAAGGTAAGTCGCTTTATCGCATGGACCTTTATGGACGATGAGCAAAGACAAGAGTGGATCGCGCTAAAATAGCGGCTGCACTTAGTTAAGATATTAAGTTGAAATTACGTAGGGGCTTGTTGTTAACGCAACAAGCCCGTTTTTTTGTGTTTTTCATATGCGCTAAGCAGAAAGTAACTCATCTAACTTACTCTGATATTTCTTCTCTAGAGCACTGTTACCTGCTTTGTTTTCGAGCTCGACCAAGATTTTAAGCGATGGAATTTGGTAGCCATAACGCTGGTGGAATTTGAATAAACGGATTCGAGCGTCATTGTAATCGGCGTCACTCACTTCAATTTTTGATAACTGTAGTATCGATTTCACGCGGTTTGGATCGTGGTCAATCGCTCTGCTGAAGTAGTACTTCGCTTGGTCTGTATTGCCAGCCTTAAATGCGCAAAACGCGGCGTTTTCATAACTTGCAGACACCAAGTAGTAGTAGGGTTGGTCGATGGCGCGATTGAAGTAATTATCGGCTTGTTCGTATTCGCCCTGTTTACACAAGAAGGTACCGTAGTTGTTCAATACATTGCCATTTCTTGAATCAAGACTGAGTGCTTTGCGGTAAGTGCTTCTCGCTTCATCTACTTCACCCACTTGTTCGTAGTAATGCGCCATTGAAAGCCGAGCACGGTAGTAGCTAGGTGCGTGTTTAATCGCGAGCTCAAGGTTTTCACGCGCTCTCACCATATTGCCTTGTCCCATATAGCCCAAACCTAATTCGATTCGAGATTCAGACATCGCGATAGGATCACTTTCAATCTTTGGCGGTCCTTCAGTGACAGAGACACAACCGGCCAAGGAAAGCGAGGCAAGTAGTACCACACTTGATAACGAAAGAGGGCGGGACAACGAAATCGGATTTGAAAATGATGGCTTGGCAGGCATGTGAAGCTCCTTATGAACACCAACCCATCATATGAAATCAAACCCATTGAAGTCGTAAATCTATCATGGAATGCGACCCACACACCATAAAAAAACCGCGTCCAATTCGTCGTTTTATCAACAACATACTGAACACGGTTTATGTGTTTGTGAATCGGAAGAAAGAACTTAATCGTCTTTGGTAAAGTTGTCTTCGCTGAAATGATCCAGATCGTAAGGCGTTTGTTGGTAAACGCAGTAGTTTAGCCAGTTTGAGAACAACAAGTGTCCGTGGCTGCGCCAGCTTGCAACCGGTTTGTTGTCTGGATTGTTATTCGGGTAGTAGTTGATTGGTATCACAGGCTCCATGCCTTCACCCAAATCTCGAATGTACTCATTGTGAAGTGTGTGAGAGTCGTACTCAGGGTGACCCGTTACAAACACGTTTCGCTTATCTTTGGTTGCTGCTAGGTATACGCCTGCAACATCAGAAGTTGCAAGAACATCAAGGTCAGTATGTTCCGCTAAGTACTCTTGAGAGAAGTCCGCATAGCGAGAGTGCGGAGCTAAGAATGTATCGTCGAAGCCACGTAAAATAGGGTGGTATGGGTTATGTATCTCGTGGTTATAAACACCAGACAGCTTCTCTTTACGAGTGCGTTTTGGCAAATCATATAATAACTTCAAACCAGCCTGAGCCGCCCAACACACGTATAGCGTTGAAGTAACGTGCTTGTTTGCCCATTCCATGATGGTTTTCAGGTGATCCCAGTAGATCACATCTTCAAATTGAACCAAGCCAAGCGGCGCACCAGTGATGATCAATCCATCAAAGTTTCTTTCTTTGACCATTTCAAATTGGCGGTAGAAGTTATCAAGGTGTTCAGTCGGTGTGTTTTTACTTGGTCGGTCATCAATGCGCAGCAGCTCTACATCCACTTGCAATGGGCTGTTCGATAGTAGGCGTAAAAATTGAGTTTCAGTTTCAATCTTCTTCGGCATTAGGTTGAGGATCAAGACTCGAAGTGGACGAATTTCCTGTGTCGATGCTCTTGATAACGGCATAACGAAGATGTTTTCTTCACGAAGAACATCGGATGCTGGCAATTGGTCTGGAATGCGAATAGGCACAGCTTTCTCCCTAAGCTAGATATGTAGACGTCTATACATCTAAATCTATAGTAGTTTGATACGCTTGTCGATATGCAAAATGGATAGATGTAAATTATTTGTGTTTTCTATCAGAAGCAATCCACGCGCTTCGAGGGGAGTCTCATTGTATTCAGTGATTGTCTGAGTCGTGTGTAAGTACTTGGTTTTCGTATGCTGAGCAGAGGCAGTTATCAGAGCAACTCGTTACTATTTACGATAAACTCATGTTTTCGAATTAGCCTGTAAAGTGACAGATGAAGTTAATACTCATTCGAGGGTTGCCCGGCTCTGGCAAATCAACAAAAGCAAAAACCTACGATGCATTGCATGTCGAAGCCGATATGTATTATGTGAATGAGCAAGGTGAGTACCATTTTGATCCTAGGCAGCTGCAACAAGCTCATGAGTGGTGTCAAAACACAGCTGAAAACGGCTTAAAGCAAGGGTTTGATGTGGTTGTTTCGAATACCTTTATTAAGCATTGGGAAATGAAAGCCTACCGCCAACTTGCACTCAAATATAAAGCAGAATTAATTATCGAAGTGTGCCGAGAGCAATATGGCACTATTCACGACATTGAACCTTCAGTAATTAAGCGTATGGCGAAAGACTGGCAAGAATAGCCTCGTTCTTCTTCTGCTTGCGTGGCTGAATGGCAAATAGAATTAAATTAATAGAATAACTCCAAGGTAAAGATTGAAATGGCAAAGCGCTCAGTTGTGGTCGACATGACTTCTTATGGTATCTATTCCACGTGGGATTCCAAATCTAAAGACCTTCCAAAAATCCAAGAGTTCACCACCACCGTTGATGCTGAAATCGACGTGGAATTTGGCTATATCTTGAATATCAAAAAAGCCAAAGGCGAAAAGATCCGCTACTGCATCTATCACCCGAATATCACCACAGACAAGGGCGAAGTGCTCGAACCGTTCGATGGTGAAGAGTATGTCGGCAACAATGACTGGGATTTCTACTTAGGTGACACTATCTGGGCACCTGTCTCGAACAAGTTAGGTAAATGGCGCATGACGGTTGAGCTAAAAGGCAACATTATTGCTGATAAGACATTCGACCTCGTAGCAAAAGACGAAGGCCAATTCTGGAAGCGTAGAGGGTTTTAGATTCGACCTTCTATGTTCACCTAAATAGCAAAAAGCCGAGCATCGTGTTGATGTCTCGGCTTTTTTCATTGTGCTAGATAGAAGTGACTACCCAACTAATGGATTCGATTATTGCGTTACGTAAGCCACAACAAACTCAGTGATTGCGACCATGTCTTTCACTGCAATGTACTCTTCAGTGGTGTGAACTTTCGCCATACCAGTAGAAAGGTTAACTGTTGTCAGGCCTTTTGCGTTGAAGTTGTTTGCATCGCTACCGCCGCCAGTGCGTTTAGTGTTCGCTGTGACGCCAAGCTTCTCAAACGCCGATTTGATAGAAAGAATGTGCGGATGATCGTCTGCAATAACGAATGCATCGTAAGCACGAGTTGATTCGATTTCTACTTCAGCGCCGAACTGCTTAGCACTTTCTTGGAATGTAGAGATCATATGTTCAACTTGAGCCGTTAGCTTTTCGCCGTTTAGAGAACGTGCTTCAGCCACGACTTTAAGCTCTGGCATTACGATGTTAGTCGCTTGACCACCTTCAACAATACCAACGTTTGCTGTCGTTTCTTCATCGATACGAAGTAGGTTCATCTTAGTGATTGCGTCTGCAGCAACCTGAATTGCGCTGATGCCTTCTTCTGGTGCTAAGCCAGCGTGAGCAGGGCGACCTTTGATGTTAGCTACAATCTTCTGTTGGCCAGGCGCTGCGTTTACGATGGTGCCAATTGGGCCGCCTGTATCAAGTACGATTGCGTGCTCAGATTGAATGTAAGACATGTCGAAGTTCAAAGAACCGAACAGACCGCCTTCTTCGAATACAGTAAACGCAATCTCGATAGTTTTGTGCTCTTGGCCTTCTGCTTTGATGCAACGAACCGCTTCCATGATAGCTGCGATACCAGACTTGTCGTCACCACCTAGAATTGTGTTGCCTTTTGAACGGATGATACCGTCTTCGATGATTGGCTCAATGCCGATGCCTGGCGTTACTGTGTCCATGTGGCAGCTGAACACTGTGCTACCTGGAAGAGTGCCATCTAGACGAGCGTAGATGTTGAAACCGTTAGATACTTCTTCAGGAACCGCCAGTTTGTGAACTTCAAAACCTAGTTCACCGAGTTGCTCAGCCAAAGCTTCAGCAATCGCTTTTTCGTTACGAGATTCACTATCAATTTTCACTAGATCGCAGAAATGTTCTACAAGACGTTGTTCATTAATTTGGGTCATTGTTAATTCTCATTATGCTTCCGCTTGTTCAAAAAGAAGCCGCGGAGGTAGGAACAGGAAAATCACTATAACGCCAATGAGGTAGATGATTGTCTGAGTTAAATCAAGAAAGTTGCCTGATTATTCTAATTAATGAGAAAAACCCAATTCAGATCCACCAGTGCGCAGGATTTTAATCTGTATATCTGTCGGGTATAATGTTTGACCGCTCTTAAAAAAACGTCAATAAAATTGGAATTCAATCAATAATGGCCCTGATAAATGAATAGAAACAATGTGTTAGGTTCATTCCTTTTCGTGGTGCTGATGAGTATTGTGCTGGGGCTGTATTTGCTCTATCCAACTTATGACGACGATTTAAAGCATATTCGCCCTGAAAACCCGAGTGTTTATAGTCCAGAGAAAGAGTTATCACTCTCTCAATATGGATCTGCGTTGATCGATATTCTCGATGTATCTCGTGGTGACCCTAATTTAGCTTCCCTACAACTTGAGGCTCTCCAAGCCAAGTTCCCAGACCAAGATAAAGCCATCTATCGTGCTTACGAATTGATGATTTTGTCCAACCTCGCGCAACATAAGTTGGATACCGAAGCGGTTTCCGAATACGTCAGGCAGATTAAAGCACTCGCACAACACGAACATATGGGTTGGCTAAAGGCCCAATCTCTCGTTGAATTGGCGATTGAATACATCAGTAAGGGTGAGCTAGCGGAATCTGAAATCCAAATCAGAGCAGCGATAGATATCGCAGAATCGCTTCACTATGAAGAGTTGTTGATTAAGGCCTATAACACGGCTGGTGTCATCAATAACATCCGCAATGACTTTCCTGAAGCTCAATACTTTTTCCATAAAGGTTTAGACCTTGGTAAGAAGTACCCTCATCACATCTACAACAGCAAGTTAGTGTCAAATATGGCACTGCTTTATATCTATTTGGAAGACTGGCCTAAAGCGCTCAAGCTGATTAAAAGAGCCAAAAAGCTCTATTACAAGAGTGGACTACTCGAAGCGTCTACCATCGGCGTGCTGCATGTGAATGAGTCTTTTGCTTATCTGCGCAGTGGTGATTTAGTCAAAGGCCGAGAAGCATATCAAAGTGCGGCTAAGATAAATGGCGATAACGTGAGTGAACGATACAAAATCATCCTATTAAAAGCAGAGAGTGATGTGTTGTTGGCGGAAAAGAACTTTGAGTCAGCACGACAAGTCGCAAACTTGTGTCTTAGATACCCAGGCGTGGACAAATACACACTTCAATTGGGGCAGTGTTACCTAAATAGAGCCTTAGCGAACATTGGTTTGAACCGAGATAATTTTGTTTTTGCTGATCTAAAGCGATCGTCTGCAATGTTCGATGTTGTGGGGACTCGCAGCTGGAAGGTCCTCGGCTTAAGAACACTTGCTGAATACTATGATTCAAGAGGCGACAGCGAGAACGCACTTCGCTACTTCAAGCTCTATTACAAGGGTAATAAAGCGCTGCTATTTGATAAGCGCCAGAGTGATATCTTTTTACTCGAGCAAGATTTCGCTACGGCATCATTAGCTCAAGAAAACGAACTGCTTAACGCAGAAAAAGAGTTGGGTGAGCTGACATTAGATAAGCAGCAATTACGGAATCGAATCGTCGTCGCTTTGGGTATCATGGTGATGATAAGCGCCACGTTACTATTGATAAGGTTACGCTCGATCCAGAAGACCAACAAAGAACTACTTAAGCAATCAACAAGATGCGAACTGACAGGCTTATACAATAGGCGTTACTTAGAGCAACGGTTAACTCAGCCGATGCCACATCATTTGTCGTCGTTTGGGTATACGCTCGCTATTCTAGATTTAGACCGCTTCAAACAAGTTAATGACACTTATGGCCATGATATTGGTGACCAAGTGCTGGTGGAAGTCGCTAAGCGTTTAGAGAAAATCTTATCAACAAACGATGTAGTGGCAAGATGGGGTGGGGAAGAGTTTGTTTTGTTGCTGGCTGGGAATCAAGATCCTAATAAAGAGCTTAAGCTTATAAGGCAAGCGATCGCTGACCGAGCGATTGAAACGCATTCTGGCCCATTAGAATTAACCACATCGATTGGTGCGACGACTCATCTAACGGAGCAACAGTTGAATAGCCGTACCTATAAGAAACACTTGAAATCGGCAGACGATGCTTTGTATCAAGCTAAGCAGTCAGGGCGCAATAAAGTCGTTATCATTTGAGTTCCTAAACTTAGTTAATCCCCTGCAATCAAGAAACCTGAACTTCAATAACTAAGCGAATAAGAGTGCTTATCTGAACTAATACGGCTATTTACTCTTATTCGCTTAATTCATACTGTGATTTGGCTTGGTGGGTTACTTAGCGACACCTTGAAGCATTTCAACCAATTCGCCTTCTGTCGCTGGTTCGCTAGCGAGTTCAATCACAGCCGAAGCTCCTCCCTTTAACATGTAGGCTTGGGTTCCGCAGTGGTCATAGTGGAACCATTTACCATCTACACATACGTCGGTATAACATCTTGGGTCTTGTTTAAGTTCCATATCAATTTCCTTATTAACATTTGCCTAACGTTTTTCAGACTAGTTGATCACAAATCTAGGTAAATTGATCTAAATCAATCTAGAGTGTAATTGATGATTTAATTATCAAAATAAGAGAGGTGTGTCTAGCGAAGGAGCGACCTCTCGTTGGGCACTGCGCTCAAAGGTCGTGATTCTGGTTGGCGACTCTCGCTCTTTTGCTTGCCAGGTGATGCTTTTCTACATACGCTAGCTACTCTCTTAATCCCTATACAGACTTGATTGTGTTGGAAAATGACTAATATCTTTATCGTTGTAATTGTTCTGGTTGTGTTCTTTTACTTTATTCAAAAGTATGTGGTGAAACACGATGACACCAAAGACCACGCTTATCAGAAGAAAGGCGCGTTGATGTCGGCGCAACAGGCGACATTCTATAATGCGCTAAAATCAGCTGTGGGCAACCATGGGGAAGTGTTTGCTAAAGTCAGCATGTCGAACGTACTTGTTCCTGCTAAGACGAACAATAAGAAGAATTGGTTTATCGCCAACAACAAGATCTCACGTAGTTACTTCGACTTTGTTGTTTGCGACCCGCGAACGCTAGAGCCCCGCGTTATTATCGAACTTGATAACGGCAAAGAGCTCAATAAAGGGAAAGTCGATCGCGAAAAGCTACTAATTCACGTGTGTAAATCGGCAGGTTTACCTCTGATTGGTGCATCTATTAAACACAGCTACCAAGTGAGCCGTTTGAAGAGGTTACTGGCAGCACACATCGATTTAATCGAGCCATCAAAAGAAGTGCGATTTTGTAAGAAGTGTGGTAGCCCAATGATCATCAAACTGGCAAGCCAAGGCGATTACAAAGGCCGACGCTTCTTCACTTGTAGCCGCCAGCCAAACTGCACCTATACCGAAAACTACAACGTTGTATTCGATGTTGAAGAATAGTTGGTATCGATAGTAATGCATCCGGTTGGACTCCATTCAATCGCTTAGATACGAATAAGTTATACAAACTAAAAAGCCGAGCATTGATTATGCTCGGCTTTACTAATATTAAGTGGATTGGTTTAGACTAAAACGCGTAACGCATACCGAGCTGTAGCTCATCTTCGTCGTTATCGCCTTGCCCACCTTCGCCCTCGTCTAACATGTTAAACTTATAACTACCAAAGAAGGCCACATCGCCAATATAACGTGCGTATTCTAGACCGATAAAGTTAATGTCGTAATCTGCAATATCGTCAGCTTCAAAGTAGCTGTAGGTCAGGTTGACGGTGTTGGCACCAAACGAGTATCCCAAGTAAGCATCGGCAGAATCGTAGTCTGAATCTTTTACGCCTAGACCTGAAATACTACCAAATTGATAGAGTGCGGCGAACCAAACCCCCTGATCGTTGGTGTACTTAACCGCACCAATATAGGCATCAGAAGTTTCTGTATCTGTCCCAGCGCCATAGGTTTCATCACTTGACGCATAACCGACGCCAATATCTAACCCAATCGAAGTGCTGCCGGCGACAACTGCACCGAAGCCGTCACTTTGTGCTGATTCACTATCTGAATTGAAATTGCCATCAATTTGAAAGGTGATGTTGTCGCTTGTCAGTTCATAACGTAAAACATTTTTTGCTCGATCAGCAGTCGACACCGTGTATTCATTGATATAGCCGCTGAAGGTTTCAGCCATATCCGTCCAATCGGTTAAGTAGGTAACGGCATTATTTTGGTGGCCATAATAGACGTTACCGTGATTGGTTTGAACACCCGTATATAAGAATCGAGTGTTAATGCCGATATCATCTGATGCGCCATCTTCAGACTCTGTTAGTTCGAATTCATATTTCCCAAAAAAGGAAACATCGTCCGACGCTTTTTGTGTGCCATCGACACTTAAGCGGACACGTGATCTATCACTATAGGTGCTACTATTACCAGCACTTTTATTCGCATCAGAGAAATTCCCTCGAACTTCTGCGCGGCCGCCGATATTGAATACTGTTTCATCTGTCTCATAAATGGTCGCCGCCGATACGGCAGATGTCGATAGTATGCTCACCACTGCAATGGCGATATGTGATTTTTTCATAATTTATTCCCTATTTTTCACACTTGTATTTATCGCAAACCATAAATTCACGTATAGCATTGAATTTAGATTATTGATTTCTACAGGTTATGAATATAGGCGCGCTTTACCATTATGCAAATTTCATTATGTATTACTGTGCTGTATGTATTCAAAATAGCTATGATGTGTGGGGTTGGGTTTTGAATTGCTTATAGATTGTTGCTCTTGAGGGAGATTAATTGTAGCTGATGTTTTTCGACTATAGAGTGCTATCGTATTTATGTATGTTGGTAATAACCCGGCCACTTTATATGAAAAATCCGAATTTAGTCATTGCGGCCTAGTAATTCGATGACGACGATTACAAAATCGTGGTGATTTTTATGAATGATGTATTTCAGTGAGTTACAAAGCCTCTGCGTGCCTTTCACTTATAATGATCAAAATACTACGGTAACCCAATGGGCAAGCAAAATTTTTGACACTAAATATAGGCATTGATCTATACCTGTATGGTTACTGTAAAGGCCAAGAAAAACGGTATAGACAACAAAAATCCCAAATTGAACACATTAGGTTAGTTAATTGGTTGTCATCAAGGATTAGAATTTTTTCTAACTAAACTTTGTTTTTCAGCGGTTTGACGATAATCTGGGTGTAAAATCGACATGTTGTTATGTCTTTGATTGCAAAGTGAGCAAACGAATCGCAAGATGCCAGTTAATACTTGCACCATCTGTTTATCATGGATATCATCGTTGGCGTTTTAAGGGAATGCGTCCGTAGCTCAGTTGGTTAGAGTACCGCCTTGACATGGCGGGGGTCGGTGATTCGAGTTCACTCGGACGCACCATTCCTTATTTGTTTTTATTGCATAACTATTGAGTTTGTCACAATGGTAGTAATAAGAAATTAGAACATCGCCCGCTTAGCTCAGTTGGTTAGAGTACTTGCATGACATGCAAGGTGTCACTGGTTCGAGTCCAGTAGCGGGCACCAAATTCGTTCTTTCTGAACAAGCAAAAAGCCCACCTAGCGTGGGCTTTTTTGTGTCTGCGTTTCTGGAAAGTACCTTAAATAGCATCATTCTTGTCTGCCTCCCCGTTGAATAATTATTGGATGAGCTAAGTGACTCATATCTCTCAAACTCGATTTGTGACCACGTGGTGACCATGCTGTGACAACCTTCTAAGCATCTACAGTTTGGAGTAACAGAACATTTAAGAAATAGTCATCAGCACATTTTTAAAAAGAATGCTCTCGTTAATCTGAGTCTGGTGCGGTTTGAAGGGTCCAGCACTACGGTTAATGCAAAACTACTATAGAACTTAGGCTCAAGTTATCAACGTTAACTTTGTGCGGCCAGTGAAGTGGGTGTGCAACAAATTATAGTGTTCTTGTTAACGGGTGATGGCTGATGAGTTATTTCAAGGTGAACTAGGCGCCAGTTGTAGGTGAGGGTAGATTCAAGCAGAGTATAGAAATGTTCAAAAATGGGAAATAGAAAAGAGCCAAATAAACATGGGTTCATTTGGCTCTTTTTTGAGTAGCTCTCATTAATGCAATTGCTTCAAAGAAAAACTGATCCGTGATTGCATTGCAATCAACAGCCAACTGGCATCTCGATTATTTGGCTTGTCTTTACATAGATGTAGTGCTTTTAGTACACCGCGCGTGACTGAATCAATAAAGACATGTTCATGATGGAATTTATCTGGCCACAGTTCAGTACGTTGCTTGATAAGTTCGTAAATTTCATCGTATAGCCAATCAATATCTTGATGAGAGATTTTCTGAAAACGCTGAGCCTGAAGAATGTCACAGCACAAACTGGTGCAGTGAATAGCTAGAGGTGAATAAGCCATTTACTTTCCTCCATTTAAATTAGCATCTAATAACTTTTCAAAAGCACTGCCGTCTTGCCTGGTTAGGTTTGGTATATATCGGCTGTAAACTGTGAACAGCATTTTTGTAGTGGTATGGCCCATTTGGCGAGCTATCCACTCAGGTGCTTCTCCGGCTGCTAACCATAATGTTGCAGCCGTATGTCGAGTCTCATAAGGGCGGCGATATTCCATTCCCAAGTTTTTAAGTGTCGGCTTCCAGATTCGGTCTCTGACGTTACCTTTATCTAAAGGGTTTCCAGCTGCATTGCAGAACACATACTCCTTAGTACCAGTCACTTTGTATTGGGATTTTATAGCTTTAAGTACAACAGATGACATTTGAATGTCTCTTGTTGAACCCACCGTTTTCGTTGTGTCTGAACGGCCGTGTACAAACGTTTCTCGAACTGAAATTAAACCACGCTCAAAATCTACGTACTTCCATTTCAGACCATCGATCTCTGAGGTGCGCATTCCGGTGAAGAAACGAACGGTGAAGTAATCTTTAAAATTGGAACGTACCGATGATAAAAACAAGTTCACTTCGTTAAAATCAAACGGGTTTACATTAGTGCGTTCAACACGTAGTGGTTTGATGTTTTCAAACGTCGAACGAAAATCATAGCGATCTCCGGCTTCGCTCAAAATCATGCGCAGTGGTGTCATGACATGATTAATGAACTCGGCAGATAATTTTTTGCCGTTGTTACGCGGTTTCACTAAAGAAGCACGGTACTTTAAGATGTCAGGTCGAGAGATCTTCGCGACGTCTAAATGCCCGAAGTGAGGTACAAGGTACGACCATAAGTAGATCTTCATACTGTCCTTATAGCTTTCTTTCCAACGCACTTCGTTTTCGTCGTACCACTCCTGTGCGAAGCTTTCGAACAAGACAGTTTCAATTCCTTGTACTGCCGTTTTGTAATTACCAAGTAATTCCTGTTTGCGTTTTTGAGCTTGGATGTCTTGTTTCAAAAATGTTTGAGCTTTCTTAGACTCAGGGAAGTACTCACTATATACAAAACAACTCAGGCGAATGTCCGCTTCAATTTGATTTAGCAGTTTCTGTAGCTTGCGTTGGTTTACTTGAGTTGCAGGCAGTGCAGTTTGCTCACGGCAACGCATACCTTCATATCGGAAGTCGAGATAGAGCTTACCGCTACGTGAATTGATACTACCCATGACACACCCTCCCGCCAGCCATTGGAATATACTGAAGGTTACGTGATGCAGATTGGTATAATTCTGCCTCTACCTCTTCCCAAATGTAGAGAATTTTTCTACCATTGAATGGTCGAATGTAGTGTTTACCTTCGATGAAAATTGAATCTCGCAGAGTCGAATTGATATAGTTGGCGCTAAATTTGATACGACCTGCAAGCTCTTTTGCTGTAAGTAATAATTGGTCCATTTGACCTCCATTGTTTGTGTTTTATCAAGACACATTATTATATCTTTTAGGAATTGATGTGTGATTAGATATAACTTAAAGGAACTTATAGATAAAAAATCAGCGGAAGAGGGACGGAAGATCTCTGGAGCTCAAATTGCTGCCGAAATAGGTATTCAGCGTTCGGCCATGGCGAAAATGATCCGAGATGAAGGGTACACTACAACCACAAAAACTCTTGATGCCTTGTGTCAGTACTTTGATTGTGATGTGTCAGAGGTTATTTGGTATCAGAAAAGGAATATTAGCTAAAAACTTATCGAGTGAAATGTAGGGTGTTTTTAGTCGTCACTTTACAATAGGTGTAGGCTGCTGTTTTAAAGCATTCAGCAAGGAGCGTTTATTCATGGATCTTTACACCATAAATACAGTCAGCCCTAGTTTCGAGTAGACAGATAATGTTCCATCTAGAACATCACCAATCTTATCGGGTTGTCTCGAACGAACCTTGATTTATCTAGGTAGACTTTCGTCAAAGTGAGCAGTCAATTGATAGGCTTCTGGTTGTTCTTTTAGCAACTTTTGGTCTTGTATGACGCCCATACGTCGCAAGTAATAACTGACTAAAGCTCCACGAGTTACTATTTCCATCTTCTTGTTTTTCATAGCGTAGTCGTCAGCAACAACAACTTGTTGTTGCTCAGACAAGTAAGGATTAGGTGTAATCGTTAACTTAACTTGATGGTTCCAGTTGTCATCATGTTCTCGCATTTTTGGTGACTTATCCATTAAGTCAGGTTCGTTCCTAAAGCGACTTAACACGAAATCTCGAAATTCATTTTTCTCTTCACAATATGCTCTTACATGCCACCTGATCCCATCATAGACTAAGCTGTGAGGCGCAATAATTCGACCTCGAACCTCAGGTGTAGAGAGCGATACATAGTCAATATCGACGCGAAGGTTAGCCCTTGCTGCCGCAATTAATCCTCGAACAATGCTTGGTGATATAGCCCTTTCAGGAACGTTCAATACGGTCGATTGAGCTTCCCCCCAATTAAAGAACTCGAAGGTCTCTTCTTGGTTATATTGCTGATGAAGTATAAGTAGATACTCATGAGCAGTGCCTTGAGTAAATAAAGGCTTAAAGTTGTCTGCTGGCCTATAGCCTTTAATTGTTCTATCCAGTATCAATTGACCTTGGTCAGTTAAGCTAATGTACTTGTTGATATCCCTAGAAGCTTGTTGTCTCCCTATGTGAAAAGCATCACATAGGTGATTTGTCGTCA
This sequence comes from Vibrio sp. 10N.222.54.A3, assembly GCF_041474095.1. Taxonomy (NCBI): domain Bacteria; kingdom Pseudomonadati; phylum Pseudomonadota; class Gammaproteobacteria; order Vibrionales; family Vibrionaceae; genus Vibrio; species Vibrio sp. 10N.222.54.A3. Next base: position 26,155 of record NZ_JBFRTN010000071.1, on the reverse strand, counting down.
GTCGACCCTCCCAAAGAGCAATGATCTCAATTAGTCGAAATCGTACTTGTTGGTCCCATTTGATATCTGCTTGACTCATGTTCGTGCTCATAAATGTTACATGTTGATGTATACAGTATATACATGTAGTGAAAAAGTACATATATTTATTGTGGATATTGGCGAGGGCAAGAAAAGTCAGGAATCTTTACTGTGAGAGAGTCGATGGTATTGAAAGCTGTAACCTGATTTAGTGGCCACAAATTCAAACTGGTTGATTTTCAGTCAAGAAAAACAACATAACTCGAGATAGATACGATGATGTATGCCGGATTGACCAAAGTTATCGCAATAAATTCTTATCAGAAAAACAAGATGTTTTCTGAGTATTCTTTTGACGCTCCCACTCAGATCACTGGCGGTAACGGAGAAGGCAAAACATCACTTTTAAGGCTCATTCCGTTCTTTTATGGAGCGACTGGCACGCAGATCGTCAGGAAATCGAATGTCAATAAGCCCTTTGCCGAATGGTATTTACCACACAACAACAGTTATATTGTTTTCGAGTACATTACTGCTCGTGGTCAAGTTGCTCATGTCATTTGTTATCGAAACCTTAGTACTAAAGGTGGCATTGTTTACCTTTTCGTTAAAGGTCAGTTTGAGCAGTCAGTGATCATTAAACAAGACAGCGAAGATAAGCCTTACGCTATCGGCTGTACAAAGCTGGCCGCGGAGCTGAACGCTAACGGCTTAGAATACGAGTCGCGTATTACTAGCGTCAAAGAGTACCGCGAAATTATCCAAAATATTAATGCAGGGAATTTGAGCAATCAGTTCCTGAGCTACTCTTTGTGCTCTGGTCGTCATGATGTCCGTCACATTGAAAAAATCACAGCGGCGTTGATTCAAGGTGAATTCAATATGGCCGACACAAAGGCGCTTTTCCTGGATATCCTCGAGCAAGGAAATAGCACATTAGAGTTTGGTGTGGATGCAAACAGAATTGAACAATGGTGTGATGACTACAACGGCCTAACAGCGTTCCTAGCCAAAAAAGAAGCGTTCATTGAAGCTATTGCGAACAATAAGCAGATTGCCTATCTAACCACTCAGCTCGCCAATGCCTTAACAATCATTCGTGAAGCCTCTGAAAGCCTTGATGAATCTCTTAAGAAAACCGAAATCGAGCGCTCAGATTTTCTTGAAAACAGTGACAAGCAGATTGGCGAAATTAATCAAGATAAGCTTGATAAAGAGGTTCAAAAGAGCGCTCTTCAACGCTCTATCACAAGTATTAACTCTGAGATCGAAGTACATCACAGCAAGCTTATAACATACGAAAATAGTGGTTATCCAGAACTGTCCGTTAAGCTAAAGCAATTGCCAGAAATGGAAGACAGGGTGGCACAACAAAGACAAAGTTACGCCGATCTTGAAACTAAGGTAAATGATGCGAAAGCAAAGTATGAGAAAGACAAACAAAACCTTGTTAGTAAGTTCAATAAAGAAAAGTCTGACCTAACAGAGCAAAAACTTGATGCCGAGAAAGAGTGCAAGGTTAAAAAAGACAAGATAGACGATGTATATCAGCCACAGTTAAAGGAACTGACCCAAACCCATACGATTTTTACAGCGGATAAATCTCAGGCTCTTATGGAGCATAGGGCTGAACTCGCTACTCAAAAGCAGCGACTAAAGAACCCAGATATTGATGAGTTTCTCATTGAGCAGAGAGAGCAGTTGGAGTCTGAGAAGGACAGATTACAAGAACAAGTAGACACGTTAAAACACACGACAACTTTGAGTGAGAAGGAAGGAGTCAACTTACAAACTAAACGTGAAAAGCTACTCGAAAGATTAGAGGCCACTCGTCGAAATATGCGCGATGCCGAAACCAGGCTAAAAGTAGTCAGTAACCGATTAGACCCAGATTCAGGAACCTTGTTCTCGTTCCTGGAGGCTAATCGACAGGGGTGGCAAAGCTCTCCACTTGGTCGTGTTCTCACCGATGAGCTTTTGATGGACACGACACTCACACCATCAATGACTGAAGATTCGGGTTCGATGTATGATTTATATATCGATACGAGCAACCTAGCCGATTGTAGTGTCACTAACAAAGCTGATGTGGAAGAGCAGGCTCACTTGATGGACCGTATCGTTGAGCTTGAAGACGCAGAGGCTGATTTCAATAAGCAAATTTTGAAAAATGATTTTGCTGTTAAGCAGTCAACGCTTGAGTTATCACGATTACGCAATGAACTGCGAAACGCTGAGGGTGACCTATCACAAACTAAGGTTAACCTTAAAAACAAGAAAATAGAGATTGCCCGTGCAAAAGAGGGCTTAGTCGAAAAAATTAATATAAACATCAAATCGATTGAGAAAGCTATAGCCCTGATTGATAGGGAAATCTCAGTAACGCTTGAACGTTTTGAAGAAGCAAAATTAGAGCTAAACAACGACAGGCTTACTCAAATTAGCAATGTTGAATCATCACTTGATCTCACGATCGGAGCTATAGATGAACTACTGGAAAAAAGTACTCTGACGTTGGGCGAGAACAAACAGCGCATCAAAATGGAGTATGAACAGCGGTTGAGTGATCAAGGTATTAGCGGTGAAATCTATCAACGCTACAAAGAAGAAATTGAATTGCTTGATAATGAGATCAAAAACTTAAAAGTGAAGTCTCATAAAATCAAAGAATACGAGATATGGCTTGCTGTTTATGAAGTGGATGATCCTAAGAGACGTGACGATCGAAATACTAAGGTCAAAGAACTTGAAACGGTGCATCAAGAGTTTGAATCTTTTGAAACTAAACTGAAAGAGTTGAGAGCCAAAGCTCATCGAACCAAAAAAGAGTTTGATGAGAAGCTCTCTATCTTGAGAAACCACAAACAGCGAGCTGACAGTGCAATCTCTCGCCTAACTAACTATGTGATGTTTGAGGGCGAAGAAGGCAGCCAAGAAGCGCTCGATTATAACGGCGATTTAAATTCACTCTTGAGCTATGTAGAGAGCAAACTCCCGGAGTTAGAGAGGCTTACTAAGCTACGTAAAAAAGATATACAACAGATGGAAACTATCACTCTCAACCTTGGTGACGGGGAGCTGTATCGTTTCTGGAATGAAAGCAGCCGAAACGCCATTACAGAGGATATTGTTGCTAGTGACTCTAAGCGAATAGATATTCTAGAAATCATCATGAATGACATTATTCCTCAGGTGACCAGCATAACAATTGAAAGCGCGGTCAACATGGGGCGCATGCTCGTTGACTTCAAGCATCGGCTACTCGGCTTCGACCGTGACATTAAGAAACTTGGTCGTAATATCTCTGAACAAGTAAAGCTCAATAACACGTTCTCGGTGGTTGGTTCTATTGACATTAACGTTGAAAGTTCACTTTCCAAACTACAAGGTTGGCAAGATATTATTAACTTCTCTGAGATTTACGAAGAGTGGGATAAAACGGGATCTGCTGAGCTACCAACCAAAGAGTTTTTCAACGCTTTAAGCACACTGACATACCATATTAGTGCCGAGAAAGTTAAAAAGCCTACTGAGCTGTTTGACATCAAATTTGAAGTCATCGAGAACAACCAGCGTAAAACGGCCAAAACAGATAAAGATATGCGTGATTTGGCCAGTAATGGTACGAACTTGCTCATTCAATCCATGTTGTATTTAGCACTTCTGACACAACAACGTGGAGCAAGTCGACTATCAATAACTTACCCAACCGATGAGATTGGTAAGCTGACGGCAGAAAACCAAGCCAAACTGCTCAAAATGATGGGGGCACATAACTTCAATGTTATCGCGGCTCAACCCGATGGCAATAATCGTACGGCCAACTTATTTAAGTATCTGTATCACTTAACGCCTTACAAGAACATTTTCAACAAACCTAAAGTAAGCAAACTTGCGTTAGCTAAAGCCGCTGAAACTAGCACAGGAGTAGAAGCATGAAGCCAGTATCACAAGTCTTAGAATCTCTACTTAGTGGTAGCTTTATCTGCCCAGCAACGGATCGTGAAGCTTACAAGACGCTTAAAGAGGATCGTACACGCCGAGAAATCAATCAAGCGTTGACTCTTATGGGGCGCGAGCTCCAATGTACGAGCAGAACCAGCGCCTATTATGTTACCTATAAAAGTATCGACGACCACAATCGTCGTCAGGTGACCGCGTTGATGAGTAATGTACACGGTATCATTCGACCTGTGGTTAAGTTCGTAGCGACAGTCAGTGAGGCTGCTCAAGTTGAAGCAGTGATGGTTGGTGGTGATGAGTTAAATGTGCCTATGCTGAGTGCGCAAATCCAATCGTCTCCTAGCTTGATGGAGAAACTCGATAGTATTTATCGACTTCCAAAAGTGAGTCGAAAAAAAGTGCGTGACAGTGCAGCGGATAAACTCAATGTAGTTGTCGAATTTCTGGTTAAAGAAGGGGTGGCTCATTTAGTAAACAAAGAGCGCCAACTCTATGTGATGACGGGAAAATTAGACTTTGTCTACGAGGTGCTCGATTTCATCGATACGCATGAAAAGATCGTTGAGACAGTTAACAAAGCAAACGAGAACCAAGGGGAGTTCGACTTTTGATGAGCCCTCAAAACAATGGGAAACATGGTGGTGTTAACCACATGCTTCGCTTAATCAGCCAAGCAAAGGACACACTAACGCATGTTTTTGAAAATGGCACGATACGTGAAACTCATGAAAACGCCAATGACCTACGTAAATTAAAAGAAGCCCGTGTTGTTATCGTGACAAGCCGCGGCTACCGCGTGCACCCTAAGATGGAAGCATTGATGAACTACTTCCTTGAAACGGAAGCGAGTTCATTTCTTGGGACTCAACATGCTGAGCGCATTCCAGAAATTCAGAGCTTAGCGCAAGAATACCTGGAAGCTAAATTAAATGGCAAAAGAGAACAAGAGGCGGATAGGTTTAATAGCCTTGAAGGTGTCGTTTATGAAATCACAATGGACTTGCAAGAGTCTTGTCGTCGTCTAAGAAACCGTATCAGTTATGACTTTGGCTATGGCCATACGCTCGCTCAAAAACAAAAAGAGAACCAAGTTGCTATAGAGCAAGCTGAAAAGCTTGTTAGTGGCATGAAAGCTTTCTCTTTTAAGTTGTTGAGTGAAATGGCTGGAGATAACTCAGAGCTCAACACCTTGTTTTGTGCTGAAATGCACAGTGCGATTCGTAGTTGCCAACAAGAGCTCGGATCTATCCTAATTCAACTCCGAGCTTTGATGCTGAAGTATCGTAACCGCGAACGCGATAAGGACCTGATCAATGCCTTTGATCGGTTTATTGATCAAGAGCCACACTGGACACCAAGTGACGATTTGATTTTGCCTGATGAGGTAGCAAAGCACGATGGTATACCGATGTTTTGGCTTTCAGAGCCGTTACAATTTGCGCATCACCCAAATCCTGATGATATGGACCAAGAGCCGGAATTGGCTGATATTGTTGAAAAAATTACGGCACAGCCTGCAGAACAAGAAGAGCTTCCGGTTGTTGAAGAAGCTGAGCGACGAGAATTGACTCTTGATGTTGAAATACAAGAGCTGATTGAAGCGGACATTGATTCTCATTGCGATACCTTTTTTGCTGAAGCCTTTATTGGTAAGGGAAAAACCAGCATTTCCGCTTTGGAGTATTACGAGCAAATCAATAGTGACTTACCGGAAGATCTTGACCAGCTCACTTGCGCTAAAGACGTGTGGCTATTTAGCGTGCTTAATTTCCATAGTTCAATGCTTCCCGAAGATAGCAAAGGCTTTACCGTTGAGCCTATCGGGTCTTATACCTATTTAGCAAAAGGTAGCAATATAGGTTACGGCAACCTTCACTTAGAAGATGTGTCTATAGCGAGGAAACTGTGAGTAGAATTATTGATGATATAACGGGTAGTGATTTATATCGGTTAAAGCAACTCTTCTCTCCTGCGAAGGTTAATGAAGGTGCCAGTGTAGCGCTGAGTGGCGTGTTTGATACTTTTCATCGCGACTTTAGTGTTGGGAGCGCCAGAGGAGAACATTTGCAGCTGACGCCTAGAGATATACGTCAAATTAGGAAGGTGATTAAAGATCAATCTGGTTTTGATCTTTTAACTGATCCCATCCCTAATTCTCGAACGGATATGGCTCAGTTCTTTCCTAACGAGAAGTTAAGCTCAAGCCCTGTCAAAGACAAGGTCATTAAAGTTTATGGGATTTTGTCCACGAACATAAATGGTAAATCATATGACTTACAAGAGGGCATGAACATTGAGGTAGCTCTAAGTCATTTGACGAGCATTGAGCACAGCCAAGTTGTGATTGTTGAAAACTATGAAGCATTTTCTAAGTTTAGATTAGTACAAACCGACATAGGATCTAATCCTCTTATTGTTTACCGAGGAGATAAGGACACGGGAGTAATATCAAAAGAAATTGCGTTGGCTTTTCCAGGCGTAGAGCTTATAGCTTGGTTTGATACCGATCCTAAAGGTATCTCTTTAGCTTTATCATCGGGAGCGACTTATATGCTGCTACCTAATTTATCAACAGATACTCTCAAAGAACATGGCCGCTCAGAGCTATTTGCGGACCAATACCAAGACTGGAATCGAGTCTCAAAAATTATCCCCCCTAAGTTAGAGTCCATAATGTCTGAACTGGAAAAAGGGATAACCCAAGAGTCAATCATGGCAAATCAAATAGCCGTAAGGTTACATCAAATTTAGTCACGTAAATGTTGAGCTCCCCTGTAAGTGCGGAGATAGGCACGTTTACCTTGGGGTAATCAATCAAATGTTGTGAAGCTCATGCAGAGTGCCTACAAGACTGTTAAGTGCTGCTAATCTAGCCACTGAATTATTTATAAAGATTAAACGAATTTTGTGGCTTTTTTAAAATGCTCGATCATTTGGATATTTCCTTATCTTAAGGCACGTAAAAAGCGCCTAAAATTGGAGCTTTATCAATTCAACTCATTCAATTTCATATATAATCGCCCTCAATAGTCTGCGCTTGAAAGCAGAGTCCTACATTATTCGAGTAATTAACAACATGGCAAAAGCACCCGCTAACAAGAAACCCGCCTCAAAAGCTAAGCCTACGTCAAAAGCTAAAAAAGCGACCAAAGGCTTTGAAGAGACCCTTTGGGATACAGCTAATCAGCTGCGTGGCAGTGTTGAGTCATCTGAATACAAACACGTGGTATTAAGCCTTGTGTTCTTAAAGTTCATCAGCGACAAGTTTGAAGCACGCCGTCAGAAGATGATAGACGACGGGCAAGAAGCTTTTGTTGAGATGAAAGAGTTCTACCAACAAGACAACATCTTCTTTTTACCAGAAGATGCGCGTTGGTCATTTGTTAAAGCGCGTGCTAAGCAAGATGATATCGCTATCATCATTGATACCGCTTTATCGACTATCGAAAAAAACAACCCAAGCTTAAAAGACGCTTTGCCAGATAACTACTTCTCGCGCCAAGGTTTGGAAGTGAAAAAGCTCGCGTCACTTATCGACAGCATTGAAAACATCGATACGTTAGCTAACGAATGTGACATGAGCGAAGAAGACTTAGTCGGTCGTGTTTACGAATACTTCCTAGGTAAGTTTGCAGCAACCGAAGGCAAAGGTGGTGGCGAATTCTATACGCCTAAGTCAGTGGTAACACTGTTAGCTGAAATGCTAGAACCTTTCCAAGGAAAGATCTACGATCCGGCTTGTGGCTCGGGCGGTATGTTTGTTCAGTCTTTAAAGTTCATTAAAGAGCACGAAGGGCGCACCAAAGACATCGCTATCTATGGCCAAGAGCTGACCTCGACCACTTATAAACTGGCGAAGATGAACTTAGCCATTCGCGGCTTATCAGGCAATTTGGGTGAGCGTGCAGCTGATACCTTTTTTGCTGACCAGCATAAAGACTTAAAAGCCGATTACATCATGGCAAACCCACCGTTTAACCTTAAAGGTTGGCGTAATGAAGCCGAGCTAACCGATGATGCGCGCTTTGCTGGTTATCGTACACCGCCAACAGGCAATGCCAACTACGGTTGGATTTTGCACATGCTCTCTAAGCTAAGTGAAACAGGCACTGCTGGTTTTGTTCTGGCGAACGGCTCTATGAGCTCAAATACGTCTGGTGAAGGTGAGATCCGCCAGCAGCTAATCGAGAACGATCGCGTTGAGTGTATGATCGCGTTGCCGGGGCAGCTGTTCTTTACTACGCAGATCCCTGTATGCATTTGGTTTATCACTAAAGACAAAACCGAGAACACCACCAAAGGTTTCCGTAACCGCCAAAAAGAGACGCTATTTATTGATGCTCGTGAAATGGGCACCATGATTAGCCGCACCAATAAAGAACTGACCAAAGACGATATCGCTCTAATTACCGACACTTACCACGCTTGGCGCTGTGATGAAGTAGAACTCAAAGCGCGTATAGAACGTGGTGATGGTAAAGTTGAGAAGTATGAAGATAAAGCAGGCTTTAGCAAATCAGCGACGATTGAAGACATTAAAGCTAATGATTTTGTACTGACTCCGGGCCGCTATGTTGGCGCTGCTGATGTGGAAGATGATGGCATTCCTTTTGAAACCAAGATGAGCGAGCTTTCACAAACCTTGTACAGCCAAATGAATCAATCGCAAGAGTTGGATAAAGCGATTCGCCAAAACTTGGAGGCATTGGGCTATGGGGAGTGATTGGAAAACATTTACATTGGAAGAGTTAGCTAGTGAGCAAAAATCAGCTCTAGCAACTGGACCTTTTGGATCCGCCATTAGCTCTAAGTTTTTCCAAGAGAACGGAATTCCTGTTATTAGAGGTGGAAATTTAAGTGCCAATACTTCAGATAGAATGTCAGATGATGGCTTGGTATTTGTAAGTGAAGAAAAAGCAGCTGAGTTTAAGCGCTCTGTTGTGAGAAAGGGTGATTTGATATTTACTTGCTGGGGGACAATCAATCAAGTTGGTTTACTCGATGAACAACGCCAATTTGACGAGTACATTATCTCCAATAAGCAAATGAAAGTGACTTTAGATGTTGACAAGGCAGATCCTTTATTTGTCTATTACATGTTTTCCGGTCCGAAGAAGCAAAAAGAAATTCTCCAAAATGGAATTGGCGCAGCAGTACCAGGTTTTAATCTAGGCCAGTTACGCGAACATAAACTGACTCTTCCTAATATTAATAATCAACGACGAATCGCTTCATACTTAGATTCGTTGGACCAAAAAATCACCCTCAACAACCAAATCAACCAAACCCTAGAACAAATGGCACAAGCTATTTTCAAGTCTTGGTTTGTCGATTTTGACCCTGTAAAAACCAAAATGAATGGCGAACAGCCAAAAGGGATGGATGCGCCTTTTCTTTCAAAAGAAGTTGCCTCGCTTTTCCCAGAAAAGCTCGTTGAGTCTGAGCTGGGTTTAATTCCTGAAGGTTGGGAAGTAACAAACGTTGGAGACTTCACCGATACTTTCGACTACGTGGCAAATGGTAGTTTTGCTGCATTGAAAGCGAACGTCGATCTTTTTGATGAACCTAATGAAGTTATTTATGTTCGCACAACCGACTTCAACAAAGGCTTTAAGAATGAACTCAAGTATACGGATGAGCCTAGCTACCAGTTCCTATCCAAATCAAAACTTTACGGTCATGAAACTATCATCTCGAATGTTGGTGATGTAGGTACAGTATTTCGGGCACCGAGTTGGTACGACATGCCAATGACACTTGGTAGTAATGCTATGGGGATAGTTTCAGAGGGTGCCAATTCATATATTTACTACATGTTTAAGAGTCATATTGGCCAACATCTGCTTGATGGTATTACGTCAGGTAGCGCACAGATGAAATTTAACAAAACAAGCTTTAGAAAGTTACGAGTAGTCTTACCAAGCAAAGGGGTTCTGGCAAAATTTGAGGAACTAGAAGCTTCTCTGTGGGCTAAGCATGCTAGCAATCAAAAAGAATCGTTACATCTTGAAAGGCTGCGTGACACGCTTCTTCCTAAATTGCTTTCCGGCGAAATTGACTTAGAAAACCTGCAAGTAGAACAAGCTATAGCCATCGCAGAGTAGCCTTTCGTCATTCCAGAAAGTGAGGAACGAACTTATCAGGAATCTCGTTTTTGACGGTGGTGAAAAGCGAGATCTCAGATACCTCGCGCCTCGGTTCTGAGATAACGAAGGTGGGAATTAGATGAATCCGAAATAGAACAAAGCAAAGCGTAGGTGGAACCATAATATAATGAACGCAACTAATACTCGTGAAATCGACATTTCTGAATTGACGACACTGTGTGAAACAAGCACTTTGCAAAAAGGCATCTTGCTTTCACGCAGTGGTGCAGTACGCAAGCTTAACCTTGTTGGCAACACCGCGACCGCACAGGTCAAAGGCAGCCTCAATTATCAAGTGAGCCTCGATTTCACTGGCGATCTGGTTGGCACTTGTACTTGCCCTGCGGCGCAATATCAAATGTTGTGCAAGCACGGCGTGGCGGTTGCCCTTTGCCTACAAGACCAAGAACAAGCTTTAAACCAAAGTAGTGAACGAGATACCATAAAAAATCACCTGCAAAGCCTTGGTGAAGAGGCCATGGTAGAGATGCTACTCGAATACCTAGAAGAAGATGAGTACACATGGAATGCACTGCTGACAAAAATTGAAATACGCGAAAAGCCAGCCGTATATGGCGAGCTGAAAAAGTTGGTTACCCAAGCCTTACCGCGAGAACAGCTCTGGGATTGGCGAGAAAGCCATGATTATTTCAACTCAGCAGAAATTCAATTGAACATGATCATTGAATCAATGCAAAGCCTTAACGCCGATCATCAATGGAAATTAATCAACTACCTTGTTGAACGGTTGAATAAGGTGCTAGAGCAAATTGATGACTCCAATGGCGATCGTTATGGCATTGAAAGCATGATTAACGAACACATGCCAAAGACGCTGGCAAAGCTTAATTGGAGTGAGCAAGAGAAAGCGCAGTGGATGTTTGAGCGTTTGACCCATTACGAATTTGACGTATTTCCTTCGATTGAAGAGAGTTTTGGAGCGATTTGGCAATCTAACACCCACTTTCTAACCTTATGCCGCCAAGCGATAGATCAAGCATCGCAAGATGAGAGTAGCTGGAACTTACGCTCATGGGCAGTTCCGTTAATGAAACACAGCTCCGATTGGCGTGAAGTGGCGGAAATTAAACAAAAAATAGCACGAACGTGTCGAGATTATCTTGAAGTTGTTGATATGTTCATTGATGAGCAAGAGCCGTTAGAAGCTGAGTTTTGGTTAGCTAAGGCGAAAAAAATGGCGAGTGATTATGAACTTCGTGCGTGCGAACAAGCTCAATTCCGTCTTTATGTTGAACTAGGTGAAATCCATTCTGCATGGGTATTAGCTAACCGTTTGTTAGAACAATCACCAAGCTTTCAATATTATCAACAGTTAGCGAAGTTTAAAGCCAATTACCAAATTGATGATGTTGAATTTTTCTCCCGCACTGAACTGCTACTTGCCAATGCCTATCAACAACCAGACCGCTATAATCAAGCTTCTGATCGTACGGATGCCTTGGTTCTGTTCTATATCGATAACCAGCAATTAGACAAAGCGTGCGAATGGGTTGCCGAACATAAAATATCAATACAAGGACTTATTTCGCTTGCCGATCATATTGTGGATGATAAACCTGAAAATACGCTGGATTATTATCTGCGAGCAGTCTCATCTTATATCGAACAGACCAATAATACGGCTTACGATCAAGCTTTAGAGTTACTTCGACGTTTAGAGAATATGCTGAAATCGCATCCTACTCAATTGGCGACATTTTATAGTCAGGTGGCGCAACTCGCTACCACGTACAAGCGTAAGCGTAATATGTTCGCTTTAATTCAGAAATATTATTCAAAATATATCTGATTCTGCGGAGGTGACAAGATCTGCGGTGTTGAGAAAATGGAACAAAGCCCGAAACCGAGTTACTACAAAACAAATTTAAATAACTCAATTTAGAAAACAACAAACAACGTCAAACAGCAGTAGGAAAAGGCGATGAGCTTAAAATTTACTGAAGCCAAACTCGAACAGGCCATTATTGAGCTATTGGGTGAGCAAGGCTACCCACACGTAGTGGGTGAACAAATAGCGCGTGAAGACAAAGAACAAGTACTCATCTTAGATGACTTACGCCGCTACCTTGCCAAGCAGTACCGAGGCGATGCTATAACCGAGAGCGAAATTGACACCATTGTTCGTATGATATCAACGTTGCCTGCCAGTGATTTATACCATAGCAATAAAACCTTCTGCCAATGGCTAACCAATGGCTTTCTGTTTAAGCGTGAAGATCGCTCAAAGAAAGACCTCTATATTGAGTTAATCGACACAAGACATTTGGCACAAGCCTTACGCTTGATGTTTGTCCCGTTGCTAGAGAATAAATCTAAATCAGATAATACTGATAGAGAAGTTGCAGAGGGTAATGTTAGTTACTTAGAAACATATCGCCTAGACCCGACTGATACCAATATCTATAAAATCGTTAACCAGCTAGAGATTGAAGGTGTCGATGAACAAGTTCGAATCCCTGATGGCATCCTTTATGTGAACGGCTTACCGCTGGTGGTGTTTGAATTCAAAAGTGCCGTGCGAGAGAAAGACGCGACCATCTTTGATGCATGGAAGCAAATTTGCGTTCGTTATCGCCGTGATATTCCCAAGCTGTTCGTCTACAACGCGATGTGCATCATCAGCGATGGCGTGAACAACAAAATGGGCAACCTGTTTGCGCCGTATGAGTTTTTTTACGCGTGGAGCAAAGTAACGGGCAACGAGTCTACCGAAAAAGAGGGTATTAATTCCCTCTACACCATGATTGCCGGGTTGTTTAACCAAACTCGATTACTTGATGTAGTGAAGAACTTTGTCTTCTTCCCTGATACCTCTAAGAAAGAGATAAAAATCTGTTGCCGTTACCCGCAGTACTACGCAGCGCGTAAGCTTTACTACAACATCGACAAAGAACGTAAGCCATACGGTAGTGGTAAAGGCGGTACTTACTTTGGTGCAACAGGGTGTGGTAAGAGCTTTACCATGCAGTTTCTATCTCGCCTATTGATGAAAAGCATCGATTTTGAAAGCCCGACCATTGTACTTATTACCGACCGCAACGATCTCGATGACCAGCTTTCTAAACAGTTCTGTAATGCCTCTGATTACATTGGTGATGAGATGGTGGTGCCAGTTAAAAGCCGTCAAGATTTAAGAGATAAGCTACAAGGCATCAAGAGTGGTGGTGTGTTCCTGACTACCATTCATAAGTTCACCGAAGACATCGAATTGCTTTCAGAGCGTACAAACATCATCTGTATTTCTGATGAAGCGCACCGTTCACAGGTCAACCTCGATAAGAAAGTGGTGATCAAATATCAAGATGGTGTAGCCGTCGATGTGAAAGAGACATACGGCTTTGCTAAGTATCTACACGACTCTCTGCCAAGCGCGACTTACGTTGGCTTCACCGGAACGCCGATCGATGCCACCCTTGATGTATTTGGTGATGCAGTAGACAGCTACACCATGACAGAATCGGTTAATGATGAAATTACGGTTCGTATTGTTTATGAAGGCCGAGCAGCCAAAGTCATTCTTGATAACAGCAAGCTTGAAGAGGTAGAGAAATACTACCAAGCGTGCGCAGAAGCTGGCACCAATGAACATCAGATAGAAGAGAGTAAGAAAGCTACTGCCAATATGAACGCGATTCTTGGCGACCCTGACCGTATTGAAGCTTTGGCGAAAGACTTTGTTGAACATTATGAAGGGCGAGTTAAAGAAGGTTCTACGATAAAGGGCAAGGCGATGTTTGTCTGTGCGAGTCGTGAAATCGCGTTTGATTTTTATAAGCAAGTCAAAATCTTAAGGCCAGAATGGTTTGAGGAAAAGCTATCAATTGATGGCGTCGAGCTGACTGATAAAGAGAAAGAAGAGTTAAAGCCACTTGCGATGGTGCAAATGGTGATGACGCGCGGCAAAGACGATGATCCTGATCAGTACAGCCTGTTAGGAACCAAGGAATATCGAAAATCGCTCGACCAGCAGTTTAAGAGTCCTAAGTCGAATTTCAAAATAGCCATTGTAGTCGACATGTGGCTAACAGGTTTTGACGTTCCTGAATTGGATACTATCTACATCGATAAGCCGTTGCAGAAACACAATCTGATTCAAACCATCTCACGTGTTAACCGTAAGTTTGAAGGCAAGGCCAAAGGGCTGGTTGTCGATTACATTGGTATCAAGTCGCGAATGAATCAAGCCTTAGCGATGTATTCAAAGGCTGATGACACTAATTTTGAAGATATTCGTTTTTCCGTTATTGAGGTGAAGAACCATCTCGATCTGTTAAGGCAGATGTTCCACAAGTTCGATACGTCAGGTTATTACACAGGAGAGCCGTGTAAGCAGCTAGAGTGCCTTAATCAGTCGGCAGAATACATCCTTCAAACCAAGAAAGGTGAAACCCGATTCATGGCTTTAGTCGGCCGTATGAAGGCGGCTTATGATGTTTGCTGTGGTAGTGAATTGTTATCTCAGCAAGAGCGCGACCAAATTCACTTTTATATCGCAGTGCGCTCTATCATCTTTAAGCTAACCAAAGGTGATGCACCAGATACGGCACAAATGAATAAGCGCGTTCGCGAGTTAGTGGCAGAAGCACTTCGTGCCGATGGAGTAGAAGAGATCTTTACCATTGGTGATGAGCACGCCGAAGCAATCGATATTTTTGACGAAGATTACCTAGCTCGCATCAACAAGATTAAGCTGCCTAACACCAAAATTCAGCTACTTCAGAAGCTACTAGAGAAGGCGATAAGCGATTTCAAGAAGGTCAACCAGCTACAAGGGATGAATTTCTCTAAGCGCTTCCAATCGCTGGTGGAGCAATACAACGAACGTCGTGAAAATGATGTGTTGAATGGTGAGGAGTTCGATACCTTCTCTCAAGAAATGACCGACATTATCTTTGATATCGTGAAAGAAATGGGCTCGTTTGAAGACCTAGGCATCGACCTAGAAGAGAAAGCGTTCCTCGATATCTTGAACCACATGCGCAAGAAGTACGATTTCACTTACGACGATGACAAGATGCTCGAACTGGCGAAGGAGATGAAAACTACCGTAGACAATGTCGCCCAATATCCAGACTGGGCAGGGCGCGATGATATCAAAGCCAAGTTGAAAGTGGATTTAATCTTACTGCTACACAAATACGGCTTCCCACCAGTAGCCAACGATGATGTTTACAAAGGCGTGCTAGAGCAGGCTGAGAATTATAAGAAGAATGTGTAGTCGCTTTAAATTTGATGACATTTGATTTTATCAATGAGTATTTCAGCTAAAACAATCACTTTAGCTGAAATACTCGAATAGAGATCTAACCTCGAATGATCATTTGCTCGCGCTCTGGACCTACCGATACCATCACGATTGGCACACCCATCAGCTCTTCGATACGAGTAACGTAATCTTGCGCTGCTTGAGGAAGGCTCTCAAACGTGCGGCAACCCGTGATGTCTTCATCCCAGCCAGCCATATCTTCATATACGGGCTTTAGCTCAGCCGTTTGTGGCCAAATCGGGTTCTCTGTGTGCTCTCCTGAGTAAGCAGTACAGATCTTAAGCTCAGACAAACCAGACAGGCAATCGATCTTAGTTAATGCGATTTCCGTTGCAGCTTGTAGGTCAACACCGTTGCGAGTTGCTACCGCGTCGAAGTAACCCATGTCACGTGGGCGGCCTGTTGTTGCGCCGTATTCGTTAGAGCTTTCGCGGAAGCTGTCTTGTTCTTCCATTGCAGTTACTAGCGTGCCAGTACCAACAGACGAGCTGAATGATTTAGCAACAGCGATAACACGTTCAGGACGAAGTGCAGGTAAACCGCTACCAATGCCAGCATAAGCTGCGGTTACATTCGAAGACGTTGTCCAAGGGTATTCACCGTAGACAAGGTCGCGACCTGCGCCTAACTGAGCTTCAAACAGTAGGTTGGCGTCTTGCGATTGCATTGCTTTAAGCGGCTCTGTCACGTTGCAAATGAACGGGCGCCAAGCTTTAGTCACTTCAAGTAGCCATTCTGTCATTTCAGAAGCAGTCTGAGTGAAATCACATTGAGGATATAGCGCTTTAAGCTGAGGCATCTTCCAATCAAGTAGGAACTGAATACGCTGCTCTAAAATCTCAGGTTGATTCAGCCAACCGACAAGAATGCCTTTCTTCATTACGCGATCGCCGTACGCTGGTGCAATACCTTGACGTGTTGAACCGTATGCGCCATCGCCCAATCGCTCTTCTTCAAGCGTATCTTCAAGAGCGTGTAAAGGGAGGCACAGTGTCGCACGATCGGAGATTGCCATTTTCACTTTGATGCCAGCCGCTTGTACTTCTGCGATTTCTTCAGTTAGCGCAGCAGGGCTGATCACCATGCCAGGGCCAAGAACCGCCGTACAATCAGGATTAAAAATACCACTAGGTAGTTGGTGCAGTTTGAATGTACCGAAGTCGTTTACTACGGTATGGCCTGCATTGTTTCCGCCTTGAAAACGAATGCTAGCAGAAGCTTGGTCTGCTAAAAAATCGACGATGCGGCCTTTGCCTTCATCACCCCAGTTTGCGCCCACAACAACGATAGATGGCATAATTTTTCTCCTAACTGATTGAGAAATCATGTTAGGCCTACAAGGTGGATAAGAGAAATTAATTATCTTTATTATCTTGATAAGGATTCCATATATCCTTAAGGTCTTAAGCTACAAACGAGATTCCCTATCACGTTCGTTCTTCACTGTAGGGAATGATATAAGTGACACGAGAGAGAGGACATGATGCTCGATATTAATTTGTTGAAGACGTTTGTGACGCTTGCGGAGTACAAGCATTTTGGGAAAGCGGCCAATGCACTGCACATGACACAACCCAATGTGAGTTTGCACCTAAAACAACTGGAACAACAAACACGCATAAAGTTGATAGAGAGAAGCCCTTTTCAATTGACTCAAGCGGGTGAACGGCTATTGGAAACAAGCCAAAGAACGCTACTCGAACTGCAGATTTGTCAGGCCGATCTCAATGCCATTAACGACCTTAAAATAGGGACGTTAACCATTGCCGTAAGTGACATCATTTCTCGATTTTTGCTAATTCGTCCGTTCCAGAAGTTCAAAGCGCAGTATCCCGGTATTGACCTTACGCTCTTGAATACCACGTCATCTCAGGCATCGAATTTAGTTAAAAATGCTCAAGCGGATATTGGTTTTGTTATCGCCAAAGAGCAGCACAACGAGTCTTTGTATTTCACTAAGCTGCAAGAGCTTTCTTGGTGTGCGCTTGGCGATGGGGTTGATATCCGAGACTCTGATGCAGAGCTCACTTTGATTCTACTAGGTCATGATACGAGAACGCGTGACTTTATTGATGAAGGTTTACCAAGCCTTAATCTACCTAATTATAGGGTGATGGAAGTAGGGAGTGTCGATGCTCAAATCGACTGGGCAGAAGCGGGATTTGGTGTGGCTATTGTCCCGGAGTTTGCGGTATCAACCAAGCAGCACCTGCATTCGAAAGTGACACCATTGACCAACTTCTCGAGCACCAGTCTTGGTTATATTGTTCGGCAGAACCAAGTCTTGTCGAAAGCAACCAAGCAGCTGTTAGGTTGGGTGAATGATGAGATTATTTCATTGCAAAACAAATAAATACAATCATTGAGTTTGACTCAATCAGCCCACCTCGAGTGGGCTTTTTTGTCCCTGGAAAGCCTCGTTTTTACTGAATCAATAATCTTTGGAACAAACTAGCGCTCACCATCAACTATTCGTCCCGCAAATCAGAGTTTCAAAATTCATCGTTGACAAAGTTTGACAATCAAACTAAATTTCAAATTATTACTTTGATTATCAAATTACTTGTCAATCAAAGGGCTTTTATTTGCAACGATCATCTAACCACAAACACAAGCTAAGGACGCCATTTTGAGTTTTCCAACACGTCACCAACACAACTTTTCTTCACATAACAGTCAAGGTGAGAAACGCACGTTCTATGTCCTGTTATTGACCGTCGTTACCATGGTTGTCGAAATTGTTGCAGGTACTATTTACGGCTCGATGGCATTGCTTGCCGATGGTTGGCACATGGGGACGCACGCCGCAGCGTTTGGTATCACCTTATTTGCATACCGTTATGCGAAGAAACATGCCGAGAGCGAACGTTTCTCTTTCGGTACTGGCAAAGTCAGCGTGTTAGGGGGCTACACCAGCGCGATTGCATTGGGGATTGTGGCATTGTTGATGCTGGTGGAATCAGTACATCGTTTGTTTAACCCACAAGCGATTCAGTTCAATGAAGCGATCATCGTTGCTTGTATTGGTTTAACTGTGAATGTGGTGAGTATGTTTTTACTTGGCGATCACCATCATGATCACGGACACGAGCATGGCCACAATCATAGTAAGAATCACGGTCATTCACATAGCCATAAGCACGACAGCGACCATGGTCATAAACATGGCGAGCATCACGGACACCATCATGATCACAACCTACGCGCAGCCTACATGCATGTGTTGGCGGATACTCTAACTTCGCTGCTTGCGATTGTTGCGCTGCT
Organism: Vibrio sp. 10N.222.54.A3; assembly: GCF_041474095.1. Lineage (NCBI taxonomy): Bacteria > Pseudomonadati > Pseudomonadota > Gammaproteobacteria > Vibrionales > Vibrionaceae > Vibrio > Vibrio sp. 10N.222.54.A3. The sequence goes on along the minus strand of NZ_JBFRTN010000071.1, from coordinate 7,471 downwards.
ATTTGGTAAGTTTTACGGTTGGAACTGGTTAGATGCAGCAATGGGAATGGTTGGCGCATTCGTGATTGCTAAGTGGACGATGAACCTTATGAAACAAACCAGCCCAATCCTGCTGGATGAGAATATCGACCAAGATTATCGTGACTCAGTGACCAAAACCTTAACGCCTTATGCGTCGGTCACCGATTTCCATATGTGGAAGGTGAGTGGGCATCACTATTCAGCAGCGATTACTCTTGAATCAAACAGTGATAAAACCGTCTCTGAATATAAACAAATGCTCGCCAAGTTTGATAAGATTAATCATCTTACTCTTGAAGTGCATTCAAACGACCATGCGAAATATAGAACAGCTTAACCAAATACTGACTGAGTTCTACGATAAAATGTCTTCGTGGGAGCAGTCTGTTGTCAAAGAGACGGGTTATTCCCTGGCTCAAGTACACACCATTGAAGTACTTGGTATGCATGGTTCGTTAAGAATGAAAGAGCTCGCTGAAAAGTTGGGTATTACCACGGGTACACTTACTGTTCAAATAGAAAAGTTGGTTAAAGCTGAATTGATTGAGCGCCATGAACACCCAACAGATCGTCGTGCGATTGTGGTTGCCTTGACGGATGAAGGGCAGAAGATACACGTTCACCACAATCAGCTTCACTTGAATTTGGTTAATGAGCTGACGCAAGATATCGAAGAAGACGAGAAAGCGGTGTTATTGAAGTGCCTAACCAAGATGGTAAAAGCGTTTTAGCCAGCCTTGAATTCGCACCTAACTCTTTAGCTGCAAAGCGATTGACTAGAAAATCAAAAGATGGACCTGACTCGAATTGAGTAGGTCCATTTTTTTCGCCGTTTACGCTCTACTGTACAATCATCAATAGACGGATTCACTGTTTAAAAACCAAGTCAAAACCTCCAATATTGCGCTTCGCTCGTGCTCTTCTGGAGAGCCAAAAAAATGTCATCATAAATAATGCGTCCAAATGTGCGTCAAAGTCTTTTTATTCAATGCCTTGTATGCCGTGGTGTTCAGTCTGTTTATGTTCCGTCAAATAGCTGTCTCTCACTTTTATCATTCAACTAATGTACATGTATTCAATTTGTGTTATTGATGCTTTTATCTTTAGTGAAAAGATTCATTCTCTGTTTGAATACCATTGAGAATGTCACTGCTGGTGGGCTGAACAGTCGCTAGATTTAGTGCTCATTACTGATACAAAAAATATAACAATAACCAGGTCGCGCAAGTTGTATTCCATGCTTCGATGCGATCAATTAGATACTCATAGTTAATTTAGTAAAGACGAGCCACGTATATGAATATAAAGAAAAAGCTCTATTCGTTGGGGATGTTCTCCATCTTCGGCATGATTTCATTGCTGTTTACCACATCACAATTCGCAGACACCACCGCTCAAATGAGCGAAGCCAAACAAATCACCAAAGAACTCGAAGTGCGATTGCTCAACCTTCGCCGAAACGAGAAAGATTTCTTGCTGCGCAGTGATTTGAAATACCTCGACAAGTTCGATGTTAACTACAACAAATTCCTAGCGTCTGAATCAGAACTTAACGCCGTGCTGAACGATTTGGGTTTAGCGAACAGCACACACTTGCGTGAAGATATTGAAACGTACCACACAAGCTTTGTTAACCTAGTAAAGGCCAACGAAGTGTATGGATTAGCACGAGACAGAGGTTTATTAGGCCAATTTCATGAAGTGTTAGACAATATCAACGCAACAGCTAGCGCGGAGCAAAAAGTCGAGCTGTACCTGTTTAACGATCTGATTGAAAAGGGCACATTCGACCCGAGTGTTCTTTCTATTACTTCGAATGCGGGCAGTTCAAGTGCACTTTTAGATGCTGCAAAGCAAGTCGTCGCGCAGAAACGTGTGATTGGTATGAAGCATAATGAAGGTCTGTTAGGGCAAGCACGTTCAGGTTCTCACGCGATTGAAACTCAATTTAAAGAGTTCTCAGCGGTATTAGACCAAGAAACCCAACAAGAGATGGACAAGCTATCGCTGATCAACAACATCCTTTGCGTCACGCTACTCGTGTCGATCATTCTGTTCAGCTGGTTAATCGTCCGTTCTATCATTGGTAAAATTGAGTCACTGCTTTCGGTGATTCGTAACATCGTCGATTCTAACGACGTGTCTATTCGTTCGCACCTAGATGGCAAAGACGAACTCAGCACTTTAGGCCAATACTTCAACCAACTGTTGGATCAACTGGAAGGGCTTATCGCTGCCTCTCAATCTAAGTCACTGCAACTGACACAAAGCACATCGAACATGCATGATGAGCTAGAGTCAGTAATCAAACAGTTTGAAGTTCAAGCAAATCACACATCTACAATGACAACGTCAGTTCAAGAGATGGTACTCACCATTGGCGAGATCTCTGAAAGCACATCGGTTGCCGCTGAAGGTGTACATCAAGCGAAAGTGAATGCCGATAAAGGCCGTGAAGTGGTGGTTGAAACCATCAGCAACATCACCCAGTTGTCTGAACGTCTTTCAAGCAGCCAAGATTCGATCAGTTCACTGAACCATCATGTTGACCAGATCGGCGATGCAGTAAACATCATCCAAGGCATTGCAGAACAAACTAACCTATTGGCATTGAACGCAGCCATTGAGGCAGCACGTGCGGGTGAACAAGGTCGTGGCTTTGCGGTAGTTGCCGATGAAGTACGCGCACTAGCAAGCAGAACGCATCAATCGACCACAGAGATAACTTCAGTGGTGAGTGCAATTCAAAGCCAGATGCAGGCGTCGATGGCAGAGATTGGCGAGTGTAATCAACAAGGTCAACTAACGCTGAAAGATTCGGAAGAGCTGGATGCGAGCTTGCAACTTATCTTGAGCGACATGGAAAGCATCCAAGGTAATTCAGAACGTATTGCTTCAGCGATTGAAGAGCAGGGCGCAGTAATGGCGCAAGTGAGTGACTCAATTACTGAGCTGAACACTATCTCGAACGACAATAACGCTTCGGCGCAGCATTGCTTAGTTGAAGTGGACAAGGTAGCAGAGCAAGCGAACGATATGGACCAAGCGGTCGCGCAGTTCAAGACTTCATAAACAACATAGAACTTACTAAAACAAAAGGCGTGGATCATCTACGCCTTTTTTGTGCCTGAAATTCAAATAGATAAATGACGAGAATAAAAAAACGGCCCGATCTGGGGGAAGATCTGGGCCGTTATATTACGTATTAAAGGGGGGACTACTTATTTCGGCCTTCCAGCACATCCAGTGCCAGTTCAACCGCTTTATCAATATTGTCGCATCCCGCTAACTTACCTGAGCTGATAGGACCAAGCACATTAGCGTATAACGAGAGCTGCTTGTTAAATGGCAGGCTCAACTGCTCATATAAACGCTGGCGAATCTCGGCATGTTGCTCAGGAGCGTGAGCAGCAAGGCTTTTCAAAGTGTCATAAACAAGAGTGGTGGTAGTGTTCATTCGTCTCTTTATCATTAAGTGGGAGGCGCTTATTTTATAATCTTTTCGTATTCTTTTACTGTGATATAAGTCATACAATATTATTAATGTGTTTATCTTTTCAATCTAATGAGAATAAGGCATTCCAAAATAGACTTAAGTATCTGTGAAATATAACTAAAATAATGACAGACTATCGAACACAAACGAATTGGCGCGTTTCTGGCAAACGGTTAAATCTATAGTAAAAGGAACAACATGCACTACGACGTATTCAATGGAGATGCAGACGGCATCATCGCTTTACTGCAACTGCGCTTAAATGAGCCACGGGAGAGCGTGCTCATTACAGGTGTAAAGCGTGATATTAAGTTGGTCACTCAAGTTGTTACTCAAATTATGGAGCCGGGTAAGCAAGGTGACATTTCTTCCGTTACCGTTTTAGATGTGTCGATGGAGAAAAACTTATCTGCATTGCACTCACTGCTAGACGCCGACATCAATGTATTTTATTGCGATCATCATCGAACTGGTGAGGTACCTGACTCTAGCTATTTGGATACTCTGATTGATACCGCGCCAGAGAGCTGCACGAGCTTGCTGATTAACCAGAAGCTGAATGGTGCGCATGTGGCTTGGGCAATCGCAGCTGCCTTTGGCGACAATCTAAAAACGGTGGCGGCGCGGCTAGCGGATGAAAATGGATTCGCTCAATCTCAAAAAGAGTTTCTAGAAGAGCTAGGTACCTTGGTTAACTACAACGGTTACGGTTCGTCACTGAGTGATTTGCATTTCACGCCAGCTGAGCTCTACAAAACCCTTTATCAATACCCGAATCCGTTTGATCTTTTGGATGATAAAGACTCTGTGTTTTATCGACTACGAGATGCTTATCAAAATGATCGCCAGCAGTTATCAAACCTTGCTCCTGTTTATGAAAGTGAAGTCGCACGTGTGTTTGAACTGCCAGGTGAGACGTGGGCAAGGCGCATCAGTGGCGTATTTGGTAATGAAATCGTTAATCAAGATCCAAACCGAGCGCAAGCAGTATTAACGAAAAACCAAGACGGCGAGTCTTACACGGTGAGCTTACGTGCGCCATTATCAAATAGAACGGGTGCAGACGAAATTTGCTCAAGTTTTGCGACTGGCGGAGGAAGAAAAGCAGCGGCTGGAATTAATCAACTTAATGAACTTGATAAGGTGAATTTTATTTCACTATTGGATGCATATTATTCATCTGGCACTGACGGTTAACTGAAAAACTCCCGACGTATACATTCAAAATCCTACAAATTCTTGCTCCTATATTCCGTTATACGTGTGTATTGTTAGCACATGTATGGTGGCTATATCTACGCTATTTTAGTGATGTCACTCGCAATGGTGTCTGGTCTGAGGTCAGTAATTACGGCGTATTTGGGGTGATTTTTGCCGATTTAAAGTTCATTTTTTCCTATCGGTGATTTTTTATATTTTTGGTTAATTATCTTAGTGAATTAAGGTTGATTAAATATTTATATGGTCAATGCATTCAGCCGAAAATAACAGTTTTTAGCATTTCAATTTGAATGAAAAGTCAAAATCATATTGATTCTGATATTCAATCTGTGACTTAAAATCACAAGTTAAATCAAAGGTCATCTTTTCCTATAAATTCCATTACTTCTCTATAAATATTCATGATTACAATGAATTGGTTCGGTTGTGATTGGCACAGCTGTTAAGTAAGGAAGTGGGACTAATGTTGAAACGTAAAGCTCTACAATTAGCAGTATCGGTCGGCATGGCGGCTATGTCTGGCGCTGTTTATGCGAATGGTTCAGATATGACGAATCCAGACTCTGGCGTCGTGGTTGGCTATTGGCATAACTGGTGTGACGGTGGCGGCTACCAAGGTGGTAATGCGCCATGTGTGACGTTGGATGAAGTGAACCCAATGTACAACATCGTGAATGTGTCATTCATGAAGGTTTACGATGTGGCTGATGGTCGAATCCCAACTTTTAAACTGGACCCAACCATTGGGCTTTCAGAAGAACAATTTATTGACCAAATCTCTGAGCTCAACAAACAAGGCCGTTCTGTACTGATAGCGCTGGGTGGTGCTGATGCACACGTAGAACTTGAAACGGGTGATGAAAGAGCCTTTGCTGATGAGATTATCCGTCTTACTGAGCGTTACGGTTTCGATGGCCTAGATATCGACCTTGAACAAGCAGCTGTAACCGCAGCAAACAACCAAACCGTGATTCCTGATGCTCTTAAGCTAGTGAAAGACCACTACCGTGCCGAAGGTAAAAACTTCCTAATTACGATGGCGCCTGAGTTCCCGTATCTAACGACAGGCGGTAAGTACGTTCCGTATATCGATAATCTAGAAGGTTATTACGACTGGATTAACCCACAATTCTACAACCAAGGTGGCGATGGTATCTGGGTTGAAGGCGTGGGTTGGATTGCTCAAAACAACGATGCGTTAAAAGAAGAGTTCATCTACTACATTTCTGATTCTCTTATCAACGGAACGCGTGGTTTCCACAAGATCCCACATGACAAGCTCGTGTTTGGTATTCCTTCAAGCATCGATGCTGCAGCAACCGGTTTTGTACAAGAGCCACAAGATTTATACGACGCATTTGATAGCCTAACGGCGCAAGGTCAACCGCTACGTGGTGTGATGACTTGGTCTATCAACTGGGACATGGGCACCAACAAAAACGGCCAACAATACAACGAGCAGTTCATTAAAGACTACGGCCCGTTTGTACACGGTCAGGTAACGCCACCACCAGTCGAGGGCGAGCCCGTTCTTAAAGGTGTCGAAAATACGCGTGTTCTTCACGGCACAACGTTTGATCCTATGGATGGCGTGACGGCAACAGACAAAGAAGACGGCGATCTAACGTCATCAATCGATGTTGAAGGTTACGTTGAAACCAGTGTTATTGGCACTTACGTTTTGACTTACCGAGTGAAAGACAGCGATAACAACGAAACCACTAAAGCGAGAACGGTAGAGGTTTACAGCCAGAAGCCAGTATTTAATGGCGTATCTGACACAACAGTTGTGTTGGGTACTGCATTTGATGCTATGGCAGGCGTGACGGCGAATGATGCTGAAGATGGCGACCTGACAAGCACTATTACACACACTGGCAGTGTCGATGTAAATGAAATCGGCAACTACACACTTGTGTATAGCGTGACAGACAGCGCGAACCAAACCGTAACCGTTGACCGTAAAGTGTCTGTAACTGATGGTTCTAACTGTGCTGCTGCATGGGATGCCGACACCGTTTATGTTGAAGGTGACCAAGTATCTCATGACGGTTCAACGTGGGGAGCAGGTTGGTACACTCGCGGCGAAGAGCCAGGAACAACAGGTGAGTGGGGCGTTTGGAGAAAAGTTTCAGACTCTTCATGTGGTGGTAACCCAGATCCGGGCGATGACTTAGAGCTTTCGGTTTCAGGACTTCAATCACAATATGCGCCAGATAACGGCAACGTGCGTTTAGATCTGACACTGACATCAAATGAAGCATTAGATGTTACCGCTATGGTGATCAACAGTGCAGGTACTGTGGTTGAGCAAACTAAGGTTAACGTAACGGACAGCCGTGCTATTACCATCGACTTATACGATGTAGCGGAAGGGCAATATGCACTTGAAGTAGTCGGTAAAGCATCTGACGGTGAAATGGTGATGGTAAACGATTCGTTCGCTGTTAAAGACGGTGGCGGAACAACACCTCCTCCAGGTGATTACCCTCCATATGAAGCGGGTACAAACTACGCAGCGGGTGACATTGTGGTCGGCAGCGATAATGGCTTGTACGAATGTAAGCCTTGGCCATACACGGCATGGTGTGCAAGCGCGTCTTACGCTCCAGCAGATAGCCAATACTGGCAAGATGCTTGGACAAAGCTGTAGTCTGATAGCTCAACGCTAGCAATATAAAGTAGACGATCAAAGAGAGGCCATTGTGCCTCTCTTTTTTATGGTGCGCCGAG